>CADBSW010000065.1 GCA_902797505.1 uncultured Prevotellaceae bacterium
ACCGACTTAGGTTCTTTCGGCAAGGGCGTACATATCCTGCGCACACCGAATGGCAGTATCAAAGTAATCAACAAATAATTTAGAAACAAAATAATCAATATAATTATGAAAAGAATTTTTTCAGCAATCATTGCTATATTAGCATTTGCAGGTGTTGCATGTGCACAATCCTATCAGATGACCGTGATTACCAGCTCAGGTAAGGTTGTCACCGTTGATGCAGACGATCTGCTCAGCGTAACATTCGCTAAAACAACAACCGTTAAGGCTGCTACAGGTACTGACTTGGCAGACGCCCTGAAGAATGTAGATCCAACAGCTGAGATCGTTCGCCTCGAACTGGCTGCCGGTGGTGAGTATACATGTAGTGCTCCTGTGGAGTGCGCTGGCGACCTTGTGGTAACAGGTGACGCCGCTAAACCCGCAAAGATTAAGATGGGTAACAATAAGTTCTTGGTAGTTGACAAGGGTCTTACCCTGCAGAACGTAGAGATCGATGCCTCTGAGTGCACCACACAGCTGATTTGCTGGAACTCTACACCAAGCGTTGAGGCTGTAGAGAGCGGTCAGTTCGTAATCCTTACTCCGGTGATCATCAACAATGTGAAGGCTACAGGTATGACAAGCAGCTTCATGTATGACGGCGGTAAGGCATACGCATGGGATGCTATGACCATCAACAACTGCGTACTCGAGTGGGAGTCACAGGATAAGAACGGTTTCAACTTCGCTTCTTCTATGCCTATCGTATGGAATGTAACCAACAATACCATGTACAGCAAGGCAAAGACCGGTCAGATCTTCATCGGTTGTAGCGGTAAGCGTCCATGGCAGATCACTGGTTATACCGATCGTAAGGGCGAGATTACATTCGAGAACAACACCTTCTTCCAGCTGGCTAACACCAAGCAGTTCTTCAACACCAATACACTGAAAGGACAGAAGAACGAGCTCTTCACCTTCAAGAAGAACATCTTCGTTGACTGCAGTAACAAGAAGATCTATGCCAACATCACCAATAACAACGCACAGCTTACCTGTGAGGACAATACTTATTGGTTTGATGGCGTTGCTTACGAGGAGCCTGCAAACTACAATGCAGATGCTGGTTTGACAACTGATCCTGCTTTCAAGGATGCTGCTAACGGTGACTTCACACCGACAGGTGCTGAGCAGGTAGCTAAGAAGGCTGGCGACCCACGCTGGTTCTAATCCCTACAGTATGATATGAATGAATTTTGAGAGAGTTTTTATACCATGAATAAACTTACTTCTGGCTTCCTTCATTGGGAGCCAGAAGTAATCTTTTATAGATAGATGCAAAGTATCATCTTTCTGTCGGATTATAAGGATTTTAATCCTTTAAATTACAAAACAGTTAAAAATACATAATAACGAAAATGGTAGCTTTTTATTTCGTTACAAATCTATTAACTTTGCATCAATTAAATACTAATCGATTATAATCAAAACGTATAACAATAATTTATAAGCTTATGAAGAAAATTTTTACTCTTATTAGTTTAGTTTGCTTTGCCATGGGCGTGAGTGCACAGGAGGTTATTGATATAACTTCCGATGAAGTAAAAGCGAAAATAGATGCTTCTATTCAAAATCCTGTTGTAATTAGTAATCCATTATTTATTGCAGTTACTAAGGACGAAAAGATTTTCCCTGCAGGAACGTTTTCCTCAAACAATTATGAGGCTGTAACTGGAGGTACTACAATCGGACTTAAGAACTATTCATGGGAATTTTCCACGGAAAATGTAACAGTTAAGGCTAATTCTACCTTAAATGCAGACTCTCAAGATAATACTGAGTCTTGGAGATATAATATCGCTGCAATTAAAGATGATGGTACTTATAATGGTACACATGCTCTAACTGTTGAGGGATGCGATCCAAAATTTACTGGATATGTGAATCCAAAGACAGGTAACCCAAGTCCTGCTTATAAAGATTTTTATGAATATCCTGCTGTAAAAGTTACAGATGAAAACGGTAATGAGGTTGACAAGTTGGATGAAAATGGTAATCCTGTTTCTGATACAGACGGCGATCCAATACATCGAATTCTAGATCCTGTATGGGAGCCTGGCCAAGGAGATTTGCCTGCAAAAGGTTGTTATTATGAGTTTACTTGTAAGAAAGATGGTGTCTTAAAGATAGCTATATTTTTAAATAAAAATCTTGCAAGTAATAAACTATATATAGTTGATGAATCCACAAAAGATGAGGGCTATAAAGCATTGACAAATGATAAATTAAAGATTAAGGGTTTTCGTCAAGGAAATTTATTCGAAACAGAGAGTGATCGTGGCACAACAAATTTAGCAGAATGGACTTTAACAGATGATTTCCTTATAACAACAGCTAATATCTCTAATGGAGGAACTAATCGTCCGTTCTATGGCTATGTAACATTTGATGTCAAAGCTAACGTTACGTATATGGCATTAACTCCTAAAAATCAGCTTGGTTTCTTCGGTCTTTCTTTTACACCAGGTGGAACAGAGGGAATCAACGATATTACAACTGACGTTGACAAGAACGCTCCTAAGTACAACCTCGCTGGTCAGCGCGTAGACAAGAACTACAAGGGCGTTGTGATCCAGAACGGTAAGAAGTTCATGAACAAGTAATACTAACGCCTAACGGGCGTTGCTATTCAGATACACTCGGGGACAGGCTCTTTAATGTGCTTGTCCCCGATTTTTGTCCTTTTACTTCTTAGTTAATAAAGATTAATTAACATTCTACATTTATTACAATCTGTAATAAATGTTTTATCTTTGTATTTCAAAGGATATTGTATACCAATCTATTAACTCTAATAATTATTTATAAGCTTATGAAGAAAATCTTTACTCTTGTATGTTTGGCACTTGTAACGATAAGTGCGAATGCTCAGCGTGAGATCTGGGATCCGAATACCGAGGAAATCCAGGCGCTGATTACTACGACTTTGGATAATCCCACTAAGATCAGCAACGATAATTTCTTACTTGTTGATCCTTCTGTTACCGTATTTCCTGTTGGCACCCGAGATGATTGTCAGACATCAGGAGATTGGTCTTCAATTATTGCTAAAGCCTCAAAGATTGAAATGACTTCATGGATTATGGAGACAGGCACCACCAGTGTTAAACTGAAGGTTGTTTCCACTCCTGATACTGGTGATGCAGCAGAAAGGAAGACTAACGGGTTGCAGATGTCTGCTTTTGGTGGAGGTCAAACCCTTAAAGGGATAGATGGTTACCAGGAGTTTACACAATGTTTAAAGGCAAAAAATGGAAGCGCAGGGATTGGTTATCTCGAATTTACAGAATTGAACTCTGAGGGTAATAATACAAAACGTGTTTACGAAACACCTTGGAATCCTAATTGCGGAGTGGCTCCTGCTAAGGGATTCTACTGTCTGTTTACCCCTTCTAAGGATGGTTATATCACGGCTGGAATATGGATAAACAAGAATCAAAAGGGAAGAGCTGTTTATGTAGTTGACGGAACAGATTATTCAGCAATCAGGGACTTGAAGATTCTAGGCTTCCGTAATAATAACACCTATGAGTTTAAGGGTGAGGTTGGTGAAGGTGAGTCAAAGCCTGCTACCTGTATCGAGTGGAAACTTGATGATAATTATAATCTCGTTATTGATGATGGTAATATAGATCAACAGTTTTGTGCTTACATTACATGGCAAGTGAAGAAAGATGTTAATTATTATCTATTAGGAAATAGTACATCTTTTGGTATTTATGGCTTCTTCTTCGACGAGACAGATCCCGCCGGTATCACAGCAGTAACGGAGGCCGAGAAGGTGGATGGCACGGTTTACAACCTTGCCGGTCAGCGCGTAGACAAGAACTACAAGGGCGTCGTGATCCAGAACGGCAAGAAGTACATGAACAAGTAATATTCCCACATTCTATAATGATTACAGAAAAGAGTCCGGGTACTCCGGACTGTGAGTCCGGACCCTCTGGACTACCAGTCCGAAGTACCCGGACTCTCATCAATGCTCACTAAAGCCGATTGCAAAATCTATCAAGGCTTCTCTTTCCAGATACCAACAGCCTTTCGGACGCTGCCCAGTCCGAAAGCCTCGGGGTTGATCTCCTCCTTACGTAGCCACAACAATTCTGAAGCATCGTCGGCCGCATGGATATTATCCGGCAACGCCGACACCTTGCACTCGAAAAACATATCCATCGTGGGGATGATCAAACCGCTATAAAGGTAGTTGTTCGGCAAAGAGAAGAGATAGCGCGTCTCTTCAAGCGCGATGCCCGTCTCCTCCATCACCTCGCGACATACCGCCTGCTCTACCGTCTCTCCGATATCACAAAAACCTCCGGGCAAGTCGAGCGTCCCCTTGGCAGGTTCCTTGGCGCGGCGACATACCAGCAACTCACGTTTGTCATTACTGATAAAGGCTGCCACCGAGGCACTGGGGTTCATAAACAACTCGAAACCGCAATGCCCGCACTGCTTACTCTTCACGCTGGCAATCGCGAAATCTTCACTGCCGCAACACGGACAATACCGAAACTTCTCTAATGGGTGCATGATATAATTTAATGTATAGTTTAAGCAAAGGTAACAAAAAAATAACAATGCTAAAAGAAATCTCAAGATATTATCATCCATTATTTGTTTAATCAAATAATTATTATATCTTTGCAATCAATGATAAAATGTCTATTGATATGAAAAACGAAATTGAATTTATCCAAAACAAGATTTATGTATTACGTAATCAGCGTGTAATGTTAGATTTTGATTTAGCATCAATGTATGGTGTTCAGACAAAGGTTCTTAATCAGTCGGTAAAAAGAAATATTGAACGTTTTCCCGAGGATTTCATGTTTCAACTGACAAAGGGTGAGTTGGACTTGATAAGAACATCCCTTTTGTCTAATAACATTGTATGTGGGAAAGGTGAAGATTGGAAGTCACAAATTGTGACATCCAATTCTATTGTAATGGGATTACGTAAATGTCCTTATGCCTTTACTGAAAATGGTGTCGCTATGCTGAGTAGTGTCCTTCGATCTCCATTGGCCATACAGGTTAATATTAATATAATGCGTGCTTTCACGGCTTTCCGCCATGTGACAGCAGATTACTCCTCGTCTGGCCTTAAAACAGATATAGTATCGCTTCGAAAAGATTTCGAAGACCTGAAACACGATATTGAGGATATCCTACATGATCAAAACGACATTAATGAATCGACGAGGATGCAATTAGACGCTATAAGTATAGCCCTTGCGGAGTTGCAGTCTAAAGATGTAATTAAACGACCAAGGAGAAGAATTGGATTTGTACAAGATGAGGATTGAGCAACTTAACTTGTAAATTTCTATTTCGGTTGTTCGTTTAATCAAATATTTTATGTACATTTGTAACCGATATACATGACAATATGATTATGAGCAAAAGAAATATTTTTATCCTGTTATTGACGATGTGTTGCGCTACGGTGATGATGGCGCAGAAACCGTTTGATGTGAATCTGTGGCCGAAGAAGCCGCAGGTGAAGAGTGAGGATCCTCAGGATACGGCGCGTGTGCGTGTGTTCCTGCCGGATAAGAAGTCGGCCACGGGTAGGGCCGTGGTGATCTGTCCGGGTGGTGGTTATGGTCATTTGGCCATGGAGCATGAGGGATACGACTGGGCTACGTTCTTCAATCAGGAGGGTATCGCTGCCATCGTATTGAAATACCGCATGCCGCATGGTAATCACAAGGTGCCTATCTCGGATGCTGAGGAAGCTATCCGACTGGTGCGTCGCAACTCCGGCAACTGGAATATCAACCCCGATGATATCGGTATCATGGGTTCTTCGGCCGGAGGGCATCTGGCCTCTACGATAGCTACCCACTCAGAGAAAGACGCGAAGCCTAACTTCCAGATCCTTTTCTATCCGGTCATCACGATGATGCCTGATATTACCCATCGTGGTTCGCATGATAATTTCCTGGGTAAGGATCCGAAGAAGAATCTGGAGCGGGAGTACAGTAATGATGTGCAGGTATCAAGGGTGACACCCCGTGCATGGATCGCCTTGAGTGATGATGATCACGGTGTGCTGCCTGCCAATGGCGTGAATTATTACTTAGAGTTGTATCGTCATGATGTGCCGGCATCACTACATGTGTATCCCAAGGGCGGTCACGGCTGGGGATTCCGCAGCAGTTTCCCATATCATATCGAAATGCTGTTGGAATTGAAAGCATGGTTAAAAAGCTTTTGATCTTTCTTCTCTCTGGCCAGAGAGAAGAAACAAGAGAGAGCACGTTGCACGCTTCGAGATAGAATAATTATCGGTTCTTCCAACTGTGCTGCGGGACTCGCTGCGCTCAAACAGGTCCTCGCACCGCCTACGGCGTCGTTGTCAGTTACCGTAATTATTAGCTATCTCTCTCGCTATCGCAACATTTTTTTACGATAACGGAGGATGGGCGGCTTGTTTTTTATAGCTGCGCCCAAACAGGTCCTCGCACCGCCTACGGTGTCGTTGTCAGTCACCGTAATTATTAGCTATCTTTTTCGCTGTCGCAACACTATAAAAGTTAGGGACAAAGCCACGGCCCTGTCCCTAATTATCAATTATCAATTTTCAATTATCAATTATAAAAGGCTCTTTATCTCCTGATCGAGATCCTTCATCTGACTGTCGCGCTTGTGCAGCACATTGCTGCGGTTGACCAGGAAGAAGGTGGGGATACTCTGGATGTTATACGTTGTCATCAACTGCGACTGGATACCTTGCGGGTCTCTTACACTGATCCAAGGCAGGGCAGCCGTCTGCTGTTTCCAGAAGTGCTCATCGGGATCCAGTGATACCTGGAAGATCTCCAGTCCTTGTGCATGGTATTTGTTGTATACCTCACGCAACTTCATGATACGTGCGGGAGAATCCTTTGTGGCAAAGACATGGAAGTCGAGCAATACCACTTTGCCGGCAAGGTCGGTCAGCTTACGTGTGACACCCTTATTGTCGGGCAACTGAATATCTAAGATATTGGTGACATTCACCTTGCTGGCATCTATCATCATGTTATTCTGGTTCTCCACGATACGCTGTGTCTTCATACCCTCGATGGCGATGTTATGCAGGTTCTCACCGCGCACTGCCTCTGGATAGTAGGTATCCCAGCTGGTAGCCACGGCAGCAAACACCTTGATATCGTCCTTGTTGGCACGCGGGTTGAAGATCAGTTGGTTACCCAATGCCTGGAAGAGAGCGAAATAAGCGTAAGCCTTCATCGGCTCCTTGAAGATATAGTTGCGCTTGATGTCGTCTTTGTAGCGCTCCACCACGCGGTTGATGCTGTCAACGGTAGCCTCATAGCCTAACGAAGTGTTCTGCTGGATGGCCATGACGCGCTGCTGCAAGTCGATCTGCTTGAGCGACAACTCCTTGATCTTGTTACAGTTCTCTGATCCTTCCACGGTATACTGTACAGCCATGGTGGGGTAGGCACCCTTGATGGATACAGTCTCGGTAGAGTCGATGCTCACATTGATGATCTGGTTCTCGATGCGCAGACGATAGAACTCAGGGGCTTGCGGCTTCTCATCGGCAAACGAGAAGGTTCCTTCCTCATTGAGCTTCACACTGTCAACGATCACCGGACCGTCGAGACTCATATTCTCAAAGTATAAGGTTTTCTCATTGGCGTTGCTGATGGCTCCGTTCACGTGGAACTTCTCTTTGCTGCAGGCACTGAAAGAGAGGGCCACAACAGCGACGATGACAGGAATAATGATGCTTGATAGCTTTTTCATTGTTATTTCTTTTTTTATTATTTTCTACGTTTGTCGACAGCATGGATGATGCTACGCTGCCAACGTGCAAAAGTACATAAAAATTCCGATATACCTCATCTGTTACGATAAAAAACTAAAATTAATTCATAATTTATTGGTTTTCCTTCGTTTAATTCCTTATAAATAGGTATCTTTGCACGATTTTTTTTGATGTTAAAGAAAACAATAAGATTTTTAGATGAACGTAATTAACAAGACAGTTCAATTGCCTGATGGAAGAACCATCACAATTGAGACCGGGAAAGTGG
>CADBSW010000066.1 GCA_902797505.1 uncultured Prevotellaceae bacterium
TGCCGTTTCCATACCCACGTAGGTATATTTCAGCACGGTCTGCTCCACAGGAATGGGGAAGGTATAGAAACCCTCGGCATCGGTAATGGTACATACACGACCCTCACCGATACATACCGGTACACCGATCAGCGGTTCACCGTCGCTGTCTCGGACATATCCCTTGACGGTACGTGTAGCACCAGACGCAGCCACGCCCGTATCTTGGCGAAAGGGCCGGTCATCGGTAGCTTTGGTGATACTGATGAATTTATCCTTCACAGTGTACTTAAACGGAACGTCTTTCAGCATCTGTTGAAGAACTACACGCACGGGTTGCTTATTGGCATTGACAGACACCTTGTACTGCTGTACCTCGTCGTATGCAAAGATAAACTTGAAGCCGCTGGCTTTCTCCACTTTCTTCAATGCCGCCGGGAGCGACATATTCTGACAACTCACACTGATTTGCTTGTCAAGTGACTGCGCATGGAGTATGGCAAACAATGACAACATTACTAACATCATCATACCTCGGGCAGCATACTGTCTTAATTGCCTGACCCATAAATGATGAATAATAAACATTTTTCCTTTTTCCATAAAGTGTACTACAATAATATTTTATCCTTTTATCAACTTAACGACTGAGGCTAAAATATGGGCAGTAGGAAAAGAAAAAAAAGTAAAAAAGATAAAGGTTCCTTTACTTTCTCTTCATAATAATCAAGCGGTTGCCTTGTTTTACGGCAGAAAGGAAACTCAATTCATTTAGGTTCTGCACCACCTGCTCGATGCTGGCATTACGGTCGGCAATGAAATGCAGACGATAACTCATCAGCGAGTTCTCGTTGATCTGGATGTTGATGTTGTACCAGCGACCCAGTTCACGAACGACATCAATGAGTGGAACATTATCAAAGTAGAAATATCCTTCTTTCCATTGAGTGTAGTATTCGGTATCGACGGTTGTCACCTTAAACTCGCCACCTTCAAGGAGGGCATTCTCACCTGGTTTCAGTTTAACATCATCGTTTACCACCACAGATCCTGAAATAAGGGTAACACTGACATCAGATTCCGGGTAGGCTGTCAGGTTGAACTCCGTACCCAACACGCGAGTAACCACCTTTTCTGTCTTGACGATGAAGGGATGAGCCGCATCCTTTTTCACATCGAAATAAGCCTCTCCCACTAACTGCACCTCTCGGTTTTCACCTGTAAACCTACTGGGGAACAATAGTTTACTGTCGGCGTTCAAGATAGCACGGGTGCCATCTGGCAGCACTACCGTATAAGCTTTCCCACGTGGTGTGCTGACTGTCTTTATCTTCGGAGAACCGTCTGAGGAACGGGGATGAGAGAAATCTATCATCGTTTCTTTGACAAGAATATCGCCATTATCAACATCCATTTCCCTGATACTTTGCGGATGATCATTATCCGTGCTTATCAGGACTTCTTGAGGGGCATCGTTGGCAGTAAAGGCAAGCATGGCATCATCTGTACGATCCTGGAATTTATTGCTATAGAAATGCCATCCGACAATAAAAAGCAGCATGGCGGCGGCGGCCATGGCTGTATAGGCAACCGACCGTAACTGTATGCGACGGGCCTTCTTGGGAGCGATATGTACAGCATGAAACTGCTCCCAGGCTTTGGATGAGTCGGGAACAGGATATGCATCCTTGACCTTTGCCTCACGATAGGCAATGATCAAGTCAGCATCTTCTGCCATCTGCTCATCACTCAGTAGTGCACGAAGCTCCTCGTCACTCATCTGATCTATGTCCCTTATCATCCGTTCACTGTCCATAGCTTCTTATATAACGATTGTTCAAGACTTTTGGTTAGTCCGTCCCTTCTTATAATTGATTGAAAAAGCATTTCTTAACATATCGAGTCCTTTCATGATATGACTCTTCACTCCACTGTTGGTGATACCCAGCAACTCTGCCACCTCACCATACTTCTTATCTTCCAGATAGCACTGCTCCATGACAAACTGTGTACGCTGCGGCATCTCACTGATGACACGGAGAGCCTGCTCCATACGATCATCATCAGACACCTCATCCAGTGCACCGCTCTTATACCTTTCTATATATATACGTGCGAAGTTCGTTTTCACCCTTTCATGCTTCAGATGATCAAGACACCTGTTGCGGACGCTTCGGACAAGATAAGCCGAGGTATAGCGTTCGGACGTCTCATCAAACACTTCCCATAAATCCGCGAAGATATCATCGATCATATCTTTTGCAGCATCGGTATCCTTAATGACTACCATAGCAGCATGATACATCGTGGAATAGTTCTCCTCGAACAATTCCCTGAATGCTTTCTCCCTATGACTCTCACGCCCCATGGTATGCTGATTTTCTATGAACGCTAAAATTCTACCCTTTCCTTAAGCCAAATGGCAAAGAACCGATCATACACAATATAATTGCCTTTATACTGATATATAAACTGATTCTCCAAAAGACTTTTCAGAGATAACTTGATGCTGCTAAGTGCCGGCAGATATTGGTCTCCTGTTCCCTGTCACAAAAAAGGTGGCTCCCTTGTATCCATACACTACAAATGGATTATTCAACCCCTCCATATCCCGCACTTCATGTTTTATGCTTCATGTTTTATGAAGTGCAAAGTAAACAAATATTTATGATATATCCAAATAAAAAGGGTATTTCGTTTACGGAAAGGAGTGAAGAAAGAATCGTCTGTATGATTTCAGAAACTACGAAACCCTTTCTGCCGGCATCCGATAGTGAGGGTGCCGGCAGAAAGAACATTATTAATTTCACCTATTCGGAGTTTTTGTTTAGATACTCATTGATACGCTTCTTCAATTCATCTGAGGGAAGGTTTCGTCCCACGATAGTCCCATCCTGACTAATAAGCAATGTAAAAGGGATACTCTTGATATTGTATGCATAAGACGCTCCACTCTCCCATCCTTTCAGGTCGCTCATTTGAGGCCATGGCAGTTTTAGACTATTGATGGCATTCACCCAGGGATCTTTTTTAGAGTCAAATGACACCCCCACAACACCGAAGCCATCTTTTTTATATTTTTCATACAAACTCTTAAACTCAGGCATCGCAGCTTTACATGGCCCGCACCATGAAGCCCAGAAGTCAACTAATGTCAGCTTGTTAACAGATAAGAAAGAAGAAAGACTGACAGTATGTCCTTCCGGATCGCTCATCGTGAGGTCTGTAAAACGCTGACCCTCTGCCGTCTTCTCCTCCGCACTGAGAGTCTTCCTCAATTCTCTCATCAGAGGATGGGCAGACATTTCCTCTGGCACTTTCTCAATGGTATTCCTTACGAATTGTTGATCCATCACGGCTGCCATCATACAGAAATGCCAAAGTCCAAAGATATTATTGATATTCTTTTCAGAGAACTCCTGCTCAAAGCGAACCATTTCCTGATAAGCATCACCGGCCAGTTTCTTATATTCAACTCTTTGCTCTTCGGTCAGTGTCTCATCATGGGATTTCTTGTTTGCCTCCACTATCTTATCAGCAATGACTGCTTGCTGTCGCTCATAATCCTGCTGGATGTCATTTAAAGGCGATCCGCTCACTTTGCGCTTTTTTGCATCCGCGCTATATTTCATATCAAGCTTAGCACCAGCTTCCGCATACAAAGTAACGGTTACTGACTCTTTATCATACAAAGCAGTATTACTGACAAGGAGCGGATAATTACCTGTCAAGCTGTCAATCATTATGCGGAATGTAAACTTTCCGCCATGCACTACAGTTGAATCCATTGTTGTACCTTTCATATCATTGAACAATACAAGATATAACCGTGTACTATCGGCAATATCATCAGCAATGCCATTAATCTGACAAACATTCTGTTTACCGCAAGATAAAAGCAAAGAACAGACGAAGCCGATAAAATATAGACGTTTATTCATATTATTTGTAGTTTTGAATGATATTGGGATTATGGCTTACGACATTCATAGGGAATGGGAAGATCCACATCTTACTGTCGGGCCTTAGCACATAAGTTTTCCCTGCTAATGTTCGTGTGAATGTTTCCTCCCATCCTTTCACCTGGTTCCACCGTTTCTTATCGATAAAGCTATAGTAGGTGGTATAGTTCTCAGCCAATGAGGTTTGTTTCAGAACGGCAATAGCCTCGGTTTCTGAGGTGACAGCACCTTCAAGCGGCCTATAGGTATCAGAAGAGATTCGCTTGACCCGAATCTGGTCGAGTATATGCATGGCCTCAGTGATGTTACCTTTATGAATTTCTGCCTCTGCGACGATCAGATACATTTGTGGCACGCGAAGACCAGCTGTATTCCATCCCGACTCCATATCATAGGTCATGACATAGTCAGGCTCACCAATCATCAGTTGTGCCGGGTTCATCATATAATCATATCCCATGTCTGCTATACCCATCTTTGTCCAGTTCACGTTTCCCTCTTCAAAGGATTGTTGTGTCTGTGGCGTTATTGAACTGAACAGTTCCATGGCATAAGTGAAGAAATAGTCTTCAGGGAACTGGCATTTTTGCTTATAAACGACAGGATACCTTCCTCCGATCAGAAGTCCACTGAGAATTCTCTCATAAGCTGGGGATGTCAGGTCTACCAGTGTCCCATCTATGGCAAGAGCCTGTTTTGCGGCTTTCTCTGCCTCATCCCATTGTTGCATGCTTGCCATGACAAGCGCTTTTATCGCATAAGGGCATGGTTTGCTCATTCGTTCTCGATTCACGGCTGTCTGAGGCAGTCCGTCTAGTTCAATGGCTTCATTGACATCGGCAAGTATCTGACCATAAACCTCTTGAAGCGTTTTCTGTTCCTGTGGAACGTTAATATCAACATCCTCCGTCATCACAATGATACCCCTGGTTGTCGCAGCTGTGGCAGGATTATATGCCGCGGCAAACTTGTTGACCATGATATAATGGCAGAGTGCACGCAAGGTAAGTGCCTCACATCTTATCTGTCTCTTTTTAACGTCCGCACCATCAGCCTCGTCTATTTTCTGAAGGACCGGGTTGCAAATCGTTCCGATGATTCCATAGAATTCATCATAGTCTTCGTCGGTAGCTGTGAGCTGAGCCATCAGATCGAGCGATGACTCATCCCAAGTCCACATGATGACATCCCTCGACTTGTTGGGCTGGCTGATAGCAGTCGAAACGGGCGAAACAGCATATATAATATCGTTACACATCGTTCTCATGTCTTTGGTAGTCCAGTCTGAACCGCCAATAGCATATTCATAATTCAGCAAGGTCTCCAATTGGTCAACGGTGGAAAGGACATTCTTGCCCTTTGGTTGCAGCTCTGTGAAATCGGAGCATGAAGACAGATGGAGCAGAAGGAAAGCAGCACCGATCAGTCTGACATAATTCATATATTTAGCGCATCTCATACTTGTCTGTATAATTAGTGATAAATTTAATCATTGTATAAATTATAGATTGACATTCAGTCCAAAAACAAATGAGCTGGGATTACGTATTCCCAATGTTTCCGGATCGACGTTCACCTTATTAGCGACCCAGAGGTACTTGGGATTGTCAATCTGGATATGTAATGAGAGTTTATTAATACCCAATTTGTTTACCCATTGTCTTGGGAAGTCATACCCCAACACGATATTGCGTATTTTCAGGAAGTCTGCCTTCCGGACGGAAATGTCAGAATAAGACGGTTCCGAACTTCTCAGCTGAGACGCATATCTTCCAAGACCCGGAGTCTTGGAGTCTGGATTTGTCTCCTCATCCCATGCGTTCAAGAAATAGCTGGGGATAGCGGTGTAAGGCACATAGAACGTTTCTTTTTCCTCCAACGCTCTTATGACATGACCTCCATAGTATGCCATGAGGATACTAAGTGTGAATCCATTCCAACTGAAGCTATTGTCCATACCCATCATTGTTTTGGGCTCCGTCTGTCCGGAATAGACAAGTATGTTTGCGCTTCCACCTTCCGCGACATGTACGGCATGATCATTGTCACCATACCACAGTGTCATACCCTTCTCACCTTCAACATTGCTGATACCTGCAAGTCGGTAAGACCAAAGAGCACTTGTAGGATATCCAGTCACGAAAGGACTCTCTATGCGTTGTGCGGCTGTTGTTGAAGGATTCTCCACATTGGTGACTTCGTTCTTGTTATGTGACAATGTAAAGTTGGTTGACCATCCGAACGAGTCGCGTGCTTTCGGCCTCACCCAATCATAAGTCAGCTGCATCTCAATGCCGCGGTTTACCATATCCGCAGCATTCATGAACATCGACTTAAAACCTGTCGTGGGGTCAAGTGCCATGTATGAGAAAATGTCAACACCACGTTTGTTATAGTAATCAAATGCTCCACGCAACCGGTTAGCCATCAGCCCGAAATCAACACCGACATTCGTCGTCCTGTTCTGTTCCCACTTGAGGTTTGGATTGGCAGGGCTCTCAATCACTCCCACAGGAAGGTTCGTCGTACTGTTAAGTGCCCCTGATGTTGCTGTCATATAACTCGTCGCTCCTTGGTAGATATTTCCGGTAACGCCGTAGCTTGCACGAAGTTTCAAGAAATTAATCCATTTGACCTGACTCAGGAACTTTTCGTTGCTTGCGATCCATCCGGCACCCACTGACCACAGTGGTTTTCCACGGAACTTGGCATTCAATCCATAGACATCGGCATAATCCTTGCGGAAGGAAGCAAAAAGGTTGTATCGCTCATCGTAGGTATAGGTTGCGTTCAGATACCCTGAACCATACTTATGATGTGTCTCTGTGACGATACCTGTAGTCGTTGAAAGGTAAGGAACATAAATCCAGTTGCTTGCCCAAAAGCGTCCACCCCCGGAGGTTAAGTAATAAGGCGACCAGTCTATCTGACTCAATGCGCCTAAGTTCACAGTCTGTGTGGCACTGGTTTGCAGCTGATCATCATATCCAAGCAGCAGGGTTTTAGTACCCGTCTGCTTAGTCTCGCGAAACTCCAGACCAGCCAAGGCATTGATGTCGTGCTTTCCGAACTGCTTACTGTAGTTTACCTGTCCACGGGCAGTCCAGTACCGACCGTCAGTATTAGTCGTGCTCAGCATACCCCCTGAGGATGGTGTCATATATGAAGCCATCCCTTTCTCGGCATCGTATGTTGTATAGGCATTTCTGATTGCCCGTGCGACATAGCTGTTTTCTGCGGCTAACCAATCGACGGTGGTATGGTCGCTCTCATATACAAATTGTGCCTGAGCGGTCAGTCCCTCTATGATTTTAAAGTTAAGGTTTCCATGATAGCGTGTATGGTGACGGTGCGTAGTCTGAGAATTGTTATAGAACTCTTCCAGGGGAGTCGTACTCAGGTCGTATGTACCTGGTTGTATTTCCATGTAGGCATTCCCATCATAGTTATAATTTAGCCGGTGTGGTGTTCCATCCGCATTCCAGAACGTTTCATAAGCAGGAGCTGCCCAAGGTGAAGCGTATGAATTGAAATAGCTATAGCCAGCTTCCCTTGACTTCTCATAGATACCATTTACCGTGAAAGTAGCCGTCAGCCATTTAGCGAACTCAAAAATTCCTTTATACTGTGCGTTGAAAGCCTTATTAAAATGGTTAATGATACCCGCATTATCAGTCTTGTAATTAAGAGTGAGATTATTCTGGATCTTACTGGAGCGTCCTCTTACTGATAGATTATATTGCTGCATGACCTGCTGACGGTACACCGCATCAGCATAATCCTTGGCATAGTTATTCCTTTTGAGGTCAGACAGTCTGGCCTGAAGCTCAGTCTCACTGATATTTCCAAGAGCCTTCTGGTAGTACGCCCACTTGATAGGACTGATATAAGTCTGTCCTTTCGCTATGTCTTGCGCTACGGTATTGACGGGATCGGCTATCTCCCCACTTTTGAAATAGTAATCCATATATTTAGACTCCGTATCTACCTGCTGCTCAGCTGTCATATAGAAGTTGTCCGCATAGTTCATGTTCTTTTTCTCATAGACTGTCAGATTGGCCGAAAAGTCAATATCTATCTTGTCATTGGTCTTTGCGTTCTTAGTCGTAACGACGATTATACCAGCCGAAGCTCTGGCACCATAGATAGCAGCGGCAGCGGCATCCTTAAGTATGTTTACTGACTCTATGTCGTATGGGTTAATATCATCAATACTGCCTTCCACAGGAATACCATCCACCACCAGCAACGGACTTGTCTCTGCATACAAAGAACTGGTACCTCGGATGGTCATCTTTCCTCCATAAGTAGAGAGACCGGCAACGCGCCCTTCCAGGTTATTCATAACATTGGCAGTATAACGATCTCCAAGTTTGTCTGCACTGATTGTCGTTACCGATCCTGTCATCTTCGGTTTGGAAATCTCCTGATAACCGGTTACCACCACCTCGTCCAAATGGGTATCCGAACGCATCACGATATCTTTTGATGTCTCCCTGCTGCCTGCAGGAATAGTGGCGTAGGCCGTTTCCATACCCACATAAGTGTATTTCAACACCGTCTGCTCCACGGGGATGGGGAAGGTATAGAAGCCATCGGCATCGGTAACGGTGCATACTCTGCCCTCGCCGATACATACTGGTACACCCACTAACGGCTCACCGTCGGCATCGCGGACATATCCCTTGACGGTACGTGTCCTTCCGCTAACTGCCTGCTTCTGTGCATACACCTGGATGAAACGGCCGTTCATCTCATATTGCAGAGACGTGCCGCGCAATAGTTGTTTCACAGCCTCCTCGGCAGTAGCATTCTTAATGTTCGCCGTAACCGTGTAGGGGGCTACATCCTCCATTGCATACTGCAGACGGTAGTAGCCAGACTGCCGCTCAACAGCCATCAGCGCACGCTGCAGTTTCTCTTTGTTGCACTTGTAAGTGATTGATTTGCCTTTGTCAGTCTGTGCGGCGACTGGCAACAAGAAACACAGACAGACGAGCAAGACTGTCAACCTCATCCCGCCTGTCACTTGTTTTCTTAATTCTACTTTCTTCATAAAAACGATTGTTAGGTTTTTATTGAGAATACAACATCGTTACTGTTTCGGTACCTCTAATGACCAAAAAAAGTAA
>CADBSW010000067.1 GCA_902797505.1 uncultured Prevotellaceae bacterium
ATATCCCCGTGTATTACTATATATCACCGAAGATCTGGGCATGGAAGGAATATCGCATCAAGAATATCAAGCGTGATGTGGATGAGTTGTTCTCCATCCTGCCATTTGAGGTTCCTTTCTTTGAGGGCAAGCACCACTATCCGATCCACTATGTGGGTAACCCCACGGCTGACGAGGTTAGAGAGTTCAGCGAGCAGTATTTTGAGAGTTTTACCTTTTTCTGCAGCAGGCATCAGTTAAAGTGCGACACGAAACCAATCGTGGCACTGTTGGCGGGATCCAGAAGACAGGAGATCAAAGATAATCTGCCAGCTATGATCCAGGCTACGGCAGAGATGACGGATTATCAGTTTGTGTTGGCAGGTGCCCCGAATATTGAGAGAGCCTATTATGAATCTTTCATTTCCGGCAGTCATGTACAACTGATCGAGAATGATACCTACGCCTTGCTCAGTCATGCCACGACAGCCGTGGTGACCAGTGGCACGGCCACCTTAGAAACGGCTTGTTTTGATGTGCCGCAGGTGGTGTGTTATGAGACACCGCTGCCTTGGTTGATTGGTCCTCTGAAACGTATGGTGCTCAGCGTGAAGTATGTCTCTTTGGTCAACCTGATAGCTGATAAAGAGGTGGTGAAAGAACTGGTAGCCGACAGCTTCTCTGTTGAAAATATCCGAAAAGAACTGTTGCGTATCTTGCCGGGTGGGGAGCGCAGGGAATCTCTGTTGACTGACTACCGCATGGTGCATAAACAACTGGGGCAGATGAAGGCTCCCGATAATGCTGCCCGCTTGATATACCATTTATTACGAAAATAAATTCCTATGAAAAGAATAAGTATCTTTTTAGTGCTCGTGATGTCTGGACTATTTGCCTTTGCCCAGACGAAAGTGTATAATGTGATGGAGTATGGTGCCAAGGGTGATGGTGTGATGGACGATGCTAAAGCCATCCAGAAGACCATCGATGCCTGCTCTGCTGCCGGTGGCGGACAGGTATATTTCCCCTCGGGGCATGTATTCCTCTCCGGACCTATCGAACTGAAATCGAATATCGATCTCCATCTTGATGTGAACGCGACACTCAAGGCACATCCCAACGAGGCAATCTATCATCTGAGTGCCTTCAAGGAGAATAGGGGAGAGGGTATGATGTGGATCTATGCCAAGGATGTGGACAACCTCTCTATCACCGGGCGTGGCACGATCCATGGCAATGGCATCGCCTTCATGGGAGCGGAGCTCAGCGACAGTTATGAACTCAAACCGTTGGCTGATCCTACCTTTGATCCCCGTCCGCATGTACTGACACTTATCGATGTGCGTCGGTTGATCATCCGTGACGTCACCATCCGTGAGGGTGCCTACTGGACGGTTCACCTGATAGGCTGTAACGATGCTGTTATCGATGGTATCTCTTTATTGAATAACCTGAAGATCCGTAATGGCGACGGTATCGATATCGACCATTCCAAGAATGTGCGTATCGCCAACTGTTATATCACCTCGGGTGATGACTGTATCTGTCTGAAGAACAGACGTGAGTATGAGGAGTATGGTCCTTGTACGGATATCGTGGTGACCAACTGTGTGATGACCTCTCGCTCATGTGCCGTGAAGATCGGATCGGAGAATATGGACAGCATCGCCAGGGTGTTAGTCGACAACTGTATCATCACGGCCTCTAACCGTGGTATCGGCATACAAAACCGTGATGAGGGAACGGTTACGGATGTGGTATTCTCGAATATCCAACTCGACAGTCATCTGTTCTCTGATGTGTGGTGGGGTAAGGCAGAACCTATCTATGTCACCTCTTATCCTCGTGCCAATGGTAATCATAAGGATGCTAACTGGCGATTCCCCAAAGGACAGATAGAGGGAAAGTGCGGCGAGGTGAGCAATATCTCGTTTAATAATATCACGGCAACGAGCGAGAACGGTTGTTTTGTAGGTGGTGATACGAGAAACAAGGTCAACCATATCTATTTTAATAATGTACGTCTGACGCTGAAGAAGATGACCGATTACCGTGGAGGCATCTACGACAAACGTCCCTGTAAGGGTGAGGGATTCATCAAAGACAATGTATACGGTGTCTTTGTGGATGAGGCTTCAGCCGTCTATTTCCACAACCTTGATGTGGTGTGGGCAAAGCCGTCAATCCCCAACGCAGGAGAGAAAACCAATCTTGATAAGTCGGAGGAATGAGATAAGGAGCCTTACTCATTCCTGATTACCCAATCGATATTCAGAGGATTATTCCTCATTTCCACAATCATAGGCAGAGGAGTGTCGGTCTGTACCCACATCTCTGTCTTGTCTATATCTGCCTGCAGGTGGATGAGATTGCCTTTCTCTCCTTTCTTCCGCCAGGTGATGCCATCGTAGACACAACTGCCGATAGACTGTATCTGCCTCAAGGCTTTTCGAGACAGGAAACAGAAAGTGCCATCGGCGACGTATGTCTTACCGTCGAGGGGCATCTGCCAGCAGAACTGCTCACTCTCTTCTACAACCTTCTTGGGGATCCTGTAACTGGTTTCCTTCATCTTGGTGAACAGGGTGTCTCCCTGCCAAGAGAAGGTGAGGGGCCAGGTGCGGTATTGACGGTGTAGGGTATAGCTGACGGCATAGTGATCGCTGCCCAGAACAGCTGTCGGCCATACGGTTTCCTTTTCCGACAGATAACTGTTCTCCAGATTATTCAGGATCTCTTCCTGGGTAGGTGGCAGTTGTGTCGTTCCCCACGAAGAGGGCTTGCTGCCCATCACAAAGATCAGTTCGCCACCCTGCATGAGTTCTTTGTGCGATAGCCATGCCCTTTCTAAAGACTTGCCGTTGAGGATCACCTGTTGTACATAAGATTTTTTCTTAGAGAGATTCTTGACGGTAACTCTCAGGGTTTTGCCATTATCCAACTGCATTGTATATGCATCCACCAGCGGGGTGTTCAACAGATAATAAGGTTGTCCGGCATTGGGGTAGAGGCCCATCATGTGGAAGACGAGCCACGAAGACATCGCTCCACTGTCATCATTGCCAGGCAAACCTTTAGGGCCATCGTTGTAACAGTCGTTGATAATCTGGTGGATTCTCTTGCTGCTCTCTGTTGGCTGACCTATCCAGTGGTAGAGACATGGGGATAGGAACGACGGTTCGTTGGCCACATTATAATACTTCTTGATGAAGAAGGTATCCAGTCGGTGAAGGAAGATGTCCTTGCCGCCACATGCTTCTATCAGTCCGGGGATATCATGTGGGATGCTGAGGGAATACTCCTCAGAGGTTGCCTCGTAGAAGAACGTGCTCCACCAGGCGATATACCATGGGGCCTCACGGGTGATGGGGGTATAATGGAAGGTGGGATGGAACACCTTTGACTGTCCGTGGGGCACCATATCTATCCATTTACCATCACGGTCTTTGGGCATGATAAACCCTTTCATGCCATCCCACGCATAGTCTTTCCTCCAGAGATTCTTCCAGTTGGATGACTGTCGGAGGAATCGCTCGCAGTAGTCTTCATACCCTAATCCCTTGGCCACCTCGGCGATACAGAAATCATCATAGGCATACTCCACGGTGCGGTTGCCGGCACGGTCGATGCCATAGGGCACATATCCCAATGTGTTGTATTCATGCAGTCCGCCCCTGCCTTCCTGTTCTTCGTTGCCGCCGGGAGGCACAAGGGCATCCTTCAGCATGGCTCGCAGCGCCTCCTCGTAATCAATGCCTTTGATGCCTTTCACGAAGGCATCTGCCAAGACCACCTCGGCATTGGACCCTCCTTGTGTTCGTCCGTTGGCATTGCCACTGCGGGCATCCGGCAGATAACCGTCGCGCTTATAGATATTCAACAGGGCGTTGTTCAGGTCTCTTACCTTCGTCTCACTCAGTAGGGTGATCAGGGGGAAGGAGGTGCGATAGGTATCCCAGATGGCGTAGTAATCATCATAATAAGGTACTCCCTCATCCGTCCAGAGAGGATTCTCACCAGTCCGGTCGGAAGGCATCAACAAGGTGTGGTAGATGGCGGTGTAAAACATCCTTTTCTGCTGTTCGGTAGCATTCTTTCCCAGTTGTATCTTACTGAGCCATATGTTCCACTCGCGTTTTGTCTGCTCCAACTGCTGGTCAAAACTACATGCGGGGATATTCTCTTTGGCTTTCAGCGAACTGATGAATGAGATGCCGATCTTCCAGTGGATGGTTGTATGGTCATCTGAGGAAGGCTCGAAAGACAACAGACAACCGGTCTTGCCTTTCTCTTTCCACATCTTCGTCTGTTTAAAGGGTTTATCGCTGACAGCACAGAAATAGACGGTGTATGCCCGTCCGTTGTTCCATCCGCCTCTGATCCTGCTGAATCCTCTCACCTCATGATCAGACATAATCTCGGTTTCTGCCCCCACAAACTGTTGTGCCTCACGGGCATCGGGGATCTTGTTCTCACCCAAGAAGAAGCCCGCGTCGATAAGGAGGTTGGGAGAAGCTGCCGCTTTCGGGTAGGTGATACGATAGAAGGAGCAGCGGGCAGCCGTGGTGATCTCTGTCTGGATGCCATTCTCAAAGGTTGTCCGGTAATACCCTATCGACATGTCTTCACCCTTTCGGAGTTGTTCGTGAACACGTCCTTCCAGACTGCCTATGAACGGCTGGATAAGGATATTGCCATATTTCGGTCCACCACCTGTTCCACTGACATGTGTCTGTGCAAATCCTGTCACTACCTCTGGCATGGGCAACCATCCGCTGTTGGGCTTGCAGGTGCAGTCAGGCCCCGGACGCACCATGCCGAAAGGTGTTGCCGGACCGATGAATACCCGGCCCAATCCCTCACTGCCGATACGGGGATCAACGTACTGGGTGTAATCCTGGGCATGGATGGATAAAAATCCGAACCATGCCAGAATTACCAATATTGTACGATGTGTGATGTCTGTATTACTCCTCCTTCTCATTGGATATCCTTTTTTATAACTCAATACTTTCTATACGCAGTTTCAGCATGCCGGCAGGAACGCGCACGGATACCTCATCACCAACTTTCTTGCCTAACAGAGCTTGGGCGATGGGCGATTTGATAGAGATCTTCTTCTCACGGATATTAGCCTCGTGAGGACTCACGATCATGTAGGTCATCCGGTTGTTATTGGCGAGGTTGGTGATCTCCACCTTACTCAGCAACTGAACGTTATCCGCATTCAGACGTGACATATCAATCACCCGTGCGTTCTCAAGAACCCTTTGCTTAAAACGGATTCTGCCAAGCAGTCGTGCCTGTTCACGCTTGGCGGCATGATACTCGAAATTCTCACTGAGGTCGCCTTTGTCACGGGCCTCCGAGATAGCGTCTCTTACCTGAGGTAATTCTACATGCTCCATATGATGGAGCTCAGCTACGAGTTTGTCGTAGCCTTCTTGCGACATATATTCCATATTCTTGTATAATCTTGATTGTGTGTGCGAAGTTACAAAATATTTCTGACATCATGGCAATATCTTTTGCAAAAGGTGTTTTTTCTATGACAGATTCAACTTTGCAACCAGGTTGCACGATCTTTGCAGTACCTTTGTCGGCAGAAAACAAAAAGAAGAAATTATGATATTGACATGGATTGAAAATTATTGGGACGCCCTTGTCATGATGATGGCAGAGATGGCACCCTATCTGTTACTGGGTTTCTTTATTGCGGGATTGTTACGAACCTTCGTTCCTCACACACTCTATTCCAAGCATTTGGCGCCACGGAATATGAAGAGTGTGGTGAAGGCGGCTGCCTTGGGTATCCCCCTTCCGCTGTGCTCATGTGGTGTGATTCCCACCAGTGTGTCACTCAGGAAAGAGGGTGCCAGTCATGGTGCCTGCACCAGTTTTCTGATCGCCACGCCGCAGACGGGTGTTGACAGTATCGCTGCTACTTATTCGTTGATGGGCTTGCCCTTCGCTATCGTACGTCCGATAGCCGCATTGTTTACGGCTATGTTCGGCGGTTGGCTGGTCAACAGATATGCGAAAGAAGATGAGTTGTTATCGGCTGAGGCCAGTAAGACAGGTGAGTACGACCATTGTGACTGTGGCTGTGATGACCATGACCATTGCGACTGTCACGATCATGATCACTGTGAGTGTGGAGAGCATGAGCATCATCATTCGTTTATAGAGAAATTCATCGGTGCGCTGCGTTACGGTTTTGTAGAGATGTTGCAGGATGTAGGTAAGTGGTTGGTTATTGGTTTGCTCATTGCTGCCCTGATCACGGTGGCAGTGCCCAACGAGTGGTTGGCGGCCCTGCATGATTACAAACTCTTGAACATGCTGATCGTATTGTGTGTGGCTATTCCGATGTATGTCTGTGCCACAGGATCTATTCCTATCGCAGTATCCTTGATGGCGAAAGGACTCACTCCGGGTGCGGCCCTTGTCTTGCTGATGGCTGGCCCGGCAGTCAACAGTGCCAGTATGCTGGTTATCGGTAAGGTCTTTGGTAAACGTACGCTGAGTCTGTATGTTCTCTCCATCGTAATAGGAGCGATAGTCTTTGGTTTGATGATCGACTACTTCCTCCCGCAAGACTGGTTCACGGTTAGTTCTGCTGTCATGTCGGGTGCCCATTGTGCTCACTGCCTGACATGGATCGACTGGGCTTTCCTGGGTGTCTTCGTCTTATTGCTAATCAATGCTTTCGTGATGAAATACCGTCATTCTCATCAAATGAGTCATGAGCATCATGAGGACCATCACCATCATCACGAGGATCATGCACATCATCATGAAGATCCTACTGTCGTTTATAAGGTGGAGGGCATGGCCTGCAACCATTGTGTAGCCAGCGTGAAGAATGCGATAGATGTGATTGATGGTGTTACCTCTGTGAAAGTGGATTTAGCGAAGGGCTTAGCTTATGTGAAAGGTGAGCACGATCACGACGAACTCATCAAGCGTGTCTCTGATATCGGCTACAGCACCAGCCTGGCAGAATGATGATAGATAGTGCCTATAGAATCTATAGTACCTATAGTACCTATAGTACCTATAGTACCTATAGGCACTATCATTAATACTCTATTCCATGCTGCTTAAGCAGCTTTTGCAAGCGCTGGTTCTCTTCTCGAAGAGATATGTTTTCTTGCTCTAATCTCTTTATCTCTGCATCTTGATTGTTCCTATAGCCAGTGCGGGCAGCGTGCATACGCTCTTTGATGCCTCCTTGCTTAACAAAATCACTTTCCAGCTTCTTCAGTTGGTTGTTAAGCATTCTGTCTGTCATAAAACAAAGGGTTAAGGCGGTGTTTGCCATCTCTTCGTTTGTCCACTTTTCAAAAAATGGTTTGTAATCTTCTACTTGATTGTGTTGCTTACAAAAACGAGTCATCTTATCATAACGATTGTGCCCAGATGACCATATTGAGAGATTACGCGACTGTAAGTAGTCACGATAATCTTCACGTAACTCTTGTAAAGAACTGCGTGCTACATTCAGCAACTTGATATGAGTCTCTGTAGATGTCTCTCCTGCCTCAGTTCCTTCAATGATATTTTGTTTACCGCTTCGTGCCGCTTGAATCATCTGATCTACCGTGCGATCTCCATGTTTAGGTAGAAATCGCTGACAAAAGACGTACGTTAGCTGATATAGCGTATCTGATTTCTGATAATAGTAGGCCTCTCGCCACGGTCTTTGCCGCTTGAGGATCTGGTATTCGTGTTCTTTCATAGAGATTGGTAATTATGTTTTTGATAGTATTTATAGAAAAGATAGTGCCTATAGTCTCTATAGATATCTATAGAATTCTATAGGCACTATTATTATATTGATTAGAATCCCGGGTTCTGTTTCCAGTTGGTGTTCTTGTTAAGAACATCCTGAGGAATCGGGAATATACGGCATTCCTTATCGAAGCGGGCTGTTGGGAATCCCTTGCGGTGGAATCCGTACTCATCCTCGAAGTGACCGAAACGGATCATATCGTTACGACGCCAGTTCTCATC
>CADBSW010000068.1 GCA_902797505.1 uncultured Prevotellaceae bacterium
ATCGGCTCTATAATCCCCAGGCGCTTTTCTCCAATATGCTTCGCAGCGAGCATATCCCCTGGAATATCTTCATCCCGATGCGTCTTAGCCCTTCTTCCTTGGAGCGTGCGGCAAAGGTTATGAATGTCTTGTTAGGAGAAGGGACAATAGACAGGATAACAGACATACGAATAGAGTGGGCACCACCCTATGAGAAATGTCTGTATGACGGAACATCCTTCGATACATACATAGAATATGAGAAAAATGGTGAACGTTGTGGGGTTGGCGTGGAGGTGAAATATACAGAAGTAGGCTATCCTCTTACCAATCCGCATGAGGTGGAGCAGCTTAAAGACCGAGAATCTCCATACGCCCGTATAACCGAATCATGCGGTTTCTTTGTTCCAGATGTTTACAAAGCTCCGCTGATGGAAACCAAACTTGTGAAAAATGATTATCGCCAGATTTGGCGCAACCACATACTGGGTGCGTCCATGCTTCTGAATGAAGACAGATCCATACGCATATCAAACTTCCATAGCATCACGCTATATCCATCTGGTAACAAGCATTTCGGGAAAGTCATCCCAGAGTATGAGCGACTTCTCACTCCATATGGAAGAAGCACCTTCTTGGGGGTGACTTTCGAGAGACTGTTTGAATTGATGGGGCAATTTTACCAGGAACCTGAGTATAAAGATTGGATTGCCTATCTGAATAGACGTTATCCCTTTTGATAGTTTGGTGTTGATCCTTTTTTGAAACAATAGAAAAACACATAAGTTTGATAACCTTTATTATGGGTAGTGTTTATAACTTTCGGACTTTATCCCTCATTCCGGACTTGATCCGGAATCTCCTCCGTCTATTTATATAGTTAAACATAGAAAGACTAGGGTATAGAGGTTTTTTCTTCAGGAGATCGCGGATCAAGTCCGCGATGAGGGTGAGAAATGGGTAAAAGCGAACATAAACGTGGGATATAAGTTCTGGTAAAGAGTATTACCGCTGGGAGTTTTAGTACTCCCAGTATTAGTACATAAAACTCCCAGTATTAGTACATAAAACTCCTAGTATTAGTACATAATACCTATAGTATTTATACATAATACTTATAGTCTCTATACATAATGCCTATAGTCTCTATACACAAAACTCATAGTCCAAGTACTCCGGACTCCCAGTCCAAGTACCCCGGACTCTCATCCGTTATACTCTTTGTTATGAAGAAAGATAGGGGAAACCTACCGAATTACCTCTCAGGGCGCGGCGGGTCCCCGCTCTTCCACCAAGAAGTTGATGATACCCTTCATGATGGCCGATCGCTTGCGGTAGCTGTTGATGCACTCGAAGGGGAAGCCCATGGAGAAGGCGTGGTAGTCGTTGCCGGCATAAGCCACACAGGCAGAGCGCTTATCCTGATAGGTCATGGCGCAGTAGGCAGGAGCTATCGGCTGGAGGATATCCGTGGCGGTAGCGGCGTAATGACTCTCGTTGAGCACACGGAAGATGTTCAGCGTGGTGCCCATGCCCACAAAGATAGAGTCGCTGTCGCTGCGGGCCACACCACCGTGTCTCACTTTCAGTATGTTATGGATAAACGCGGTGTCGGCTTCCGCCTGGTTGTCGCTGCCCAGATAGGCTCCGCTGACCATCAGGGCACCACCGCCTTGTGCATATTTGGTCATCCGCTGCTGCATCAGAGGGGATAACGACTTGTAAGGCACGGTATGGTAAGGATTCTCTTTCTCCAATCCCAGGAGCAGATCGACCACGTGGTATTTCGAGAGGTCCACCTTGCCTTGTTCTACGGCATGCGAAGAACAACTCACCACATTGTATTTCAACAGTTGTTTCATGGCCTCCGCATGGGTGTAGATATTATCCCCGTCGTTGCCCATGAAGAACTGTCCCTGCCACTCATGACCGCAGTAGCCCAATCCACCGGGACCCTCGATCCCTAATCCGCGCTTGTTGAAATTGATCTGTCGGCCACTCCATCCGGCTGTCTTTCCCTGCCACACACCGGGGTCTTTGTCGAAGTCGAAACCCTGTTCGGTGGCCGTGTTCCTTACGGCAGGAGCAGAGAGACGGTGGAATCCATCCACGATCATGATACTGCGTGTGGCGCCGGCATGGTAGAGGGCAGAGATCGCCTCCGACGGAAAACTCTCGCCACCCTTATTAACCGCACTCACACGGAAGTTGGTGACCACGCCCGAGGGTAGGGAAGTGCTGTAGTGGTTGTCTCTTACCAGTGTGCCATTGTCGTATCCGCCCACGCCGGTCGCTTTATAAACGATATATGCCGTGGGCTTGGCACTCTTCTCTAAGGAGTCGATTGTGGCATCCCAGGATAGCGTCACCCTGTCGGCATCCGTAAACTCCACGGCAAGGTTCTTCGGGGCCAAGGGCGCCACGGTATAGGGCTTGCCATGTCCTTTCGTGATATACCTCAGCACACACTTGTAGATGCTGCGGGCGAGGTTGAAACGGAAGTTGGGATCTTGACCAAGAATCATATCCGGGAAGTTCTGATGCGAGAGCGTCTCGAAGATTGCCGAGGGAACCTCCGGGCAACGTGTCTCCGAGTAGTTGCGGTCGTAGAGGTCACGGATTGTCCACTGGCGGTAGATCTTACTAAGGTCTTTATACACATCGTTGAGTAATGATCCTGCCAACAACTTGGATGCTTCGCGGGAGATACCACTATTGAGTTTCCCGTCGTGGAAGTCGGTCGTGCAGATCGCCAAGGAACCCACCAACGACTGATAGTCCTTCGAAACGCCGGCATCGCTATGGATGGCGAGTGACAGTTCGAAAGGCACTTTCTTTCCGATGCTGTCGGGCATATAACAGGAGCCACCGCCCAACCAGTTACTCATGTAAGAGCGCACGTTGATATCATCGCCATAGTCGTTTTCCCCGTTCTTCGAACTATACACCTCATAGGGCGCGCCAGCCCACTGGGCGTAGTAACGGGCACCCTCCAAGCAACGGGGCATACCGCTGATGGTATCGCCGCGCGTGATATTACCCATACCACCGCCAAAGCGTACGGCATCTGCCGTGACGACACCCCGTTGATCACTCTTGTTGCTGAGCTTGACACAGTTGTAGGGAGAGCATCCCTTATCGAAATCAAAGGTTCCTAAATACACCCAGGTGCTGCCACCCATCTGCTGGTTGACGTGGAAGGTGGTCTGCTGTCCTTGGTGATACACGGTATATTCGGCGTTGCTGACACTCTCTTTCAGGGTGGGGTAGCTCACGTATACCGCATAACTGCCTGTCTGAGGGATATCCGGTTGGTAGGCGATAATGCTTTCTGACAGTCGTGAGGTGCGTACCTTACGTGTCGTTCCTGCCTCAAAGGGGTTCTCATGATCCTGATAGACGCTGTCGTGCCACGCAAAACCTACGGTCTTGGCATTCTCCCAACGGTATTGTCCGTTCACCTCTTTATAATAGGGGGCCTTGCAGTGGTCGTTGTCGACGATCACCTCATGGCGCTGCCAGTCGCGCTCCCTGGGGGTGAAGACCACAGCGCCTGCCCTTTCGAGCATCGGTATCAGGTAGGGTATCACGATGGTCTGGGTATAGAGATCCTCCGTCGTGCCGAAGAGAAAGGGCCGCTGCCATTTCCAATAGCCTTTCTCCTGATCGTAATAACGGCCGTGACTGGCCCAGAGGGTGATATGCCGGTTTTGCAAACCTTCTGTGGCATAGTGCGCCTTTGACATGTTCTTCACCCACGGATCACCATGGTAGTCGATATCTCCCCACATATATTCAGGGACATGTTTCTTCCTTGGTTCCTGAATCTCAGGAACCGTCTTATTCTCCGTAACACGCTCAGTCTTCTGCTCATCGCTTGGGGTCTCTTGTTTAATAACGGTTTTCTTTGTTCCGCAGGAAACCACGCAAGCGATGGCGGCTATCAGTAAGATCTTTTTCTTCATGATCTGTTATCCCGTAGTAAATAATTCCGGGTATTTACCTTTACAATCCTTAAAATAGTTTTTTATTTCGGCCATCTCTTTCTCGATGTCTCCCGTGGGAATAATCTGCTTGGTACATTGTATCAGCTTCTTCTCATAGTCGAGCGCATAGAGCAGGATGGGTATCTGTGCATTTAATGCGATATAATAAAATCCTTTTTTCCAGTCGGGGTTCAGCGAGCGGGTACCCTCTGGAGTGATGCAGAGATGGAAACGCTTCTCTTGCTTAGCGGTATTGGCGAGATTCTCGGTGAGACTGGTCTTCAGGTCTCTCCATACGGGAATGCCGCCTATACGACGAAAGAAAGTCCCGAGGGGCCCCCGGAACCATTCCTTTTTCATCAGGAAATTGATATGCAGACCCTCCGCCCGCATATACAACTGTCCTAAAATAAAATCCCAGTTACTGGTGTGGGGTGCCAGACAAATGATAAATTTGTCGGGATGGTCGACGGTAATCTCTTTCTTCCATCCCCACCGTTTATACAGCAGCCACTTACAAAAACCTTGTATCATTGTTTCCTTCAGGCCAAGTTACAGATTTGGTCAATCATTTCCCGTACTTGTGTGTTGAAGTCTTCAATCAACAGACGGTAATATTTCTTCTGTGGCATACCTGGCTCTGGATGGGAAATACGCGAGATAAAGTCGGACTGTGTATGAAGTATAGCTGCAAATAGGGCATTGACGTCTTCGTCAATGGGCTTACCGTTATAGAGAGAATAAGCTACGCAGTTGGCTTCCAATTCCTCGCAGATGTAGTTGATAGTCTTTTTCAGATCTTTTTTCTTTGCCATGATATGTTAAATCGTTTTTAGAAGGAAAATTAGAATGTTGTTGTTAAAAATAATATAGATGTATTTGTTGATAATAATTGTTATTTTGCAAATATACTAAATATATTACAATTATGTGTCAAAAATATAGAAAATTTTTCCATTATTTTCGTTTTTATATACTTTTTCTTCTATAATTCGTATAAATGTAGTATTTTTGCAGTGGTTTGAAAATCAATATTCAATTATAAATACGTATTAGTTTATGGAAAAAAGTGCTTTGCAGCAGGCAAGAGGAGCTTATCAGCCTAAGTTACCGATCGCTCTTCAGGGGTCTGTAAAGGTGAAAGAGGGTGCTCCCACCCAGAGTGTGGATAATCAGGAAGAGATCAAGGCGCTCTTCCCCAATACCTATGGTATGCCGCTGATCGAGTTTGAGAAGTCGGATGAGGTGAACAATGCCCGTATGAATGTGGGCGTCATCCTCAGCGGCGGTCAGGCTCCCGGTGGACACAATGTCATTACCGGTTTGTTTGATACAATCAAGAAGTTGAATCCCGAGAACCGTCTGTATGGTTTCCTGATGGGTCCTGGTGGACTGGTGGATCACAACTACATCGAGCTGACCGAGGAGTATGTCAACGAGTATCGTAACACCGGTGGTTTTGATATCATCGGATCTGGACGTACAAAGTTGGAGAAGGTAGATCAGTTTGAGCAGGGTCTGGAGATTATCCGTGAGTTGAATATCAACGCTATCGTGATTATCGGTGGTGACGACTCAAATACCAATGCCTGTGTCTTGGCAGAATATTATGCCGCAAAGAACTACGGCGTGCAGGTGATCGGTTGTCCGAAGACCATCGACGGTGACCTGAAGAACAGTCAGATTGAGACATCCTTCGGTTTTGATACAGCCACTAAGACCTATTCTGAGTTGATCGGTAATATCGAGCGTGACTGTAAGTCAGCACGTAAGGACTGGCACTTCATCAAACTGATGGGTCGCTCAGCATCACATATCGCCCTGGAGTGCGCCCTGCAGTGCCAGCCGAATATCTGTCTGATCAGTGAGGAGGTTGAGGCTAAGGACCAGAGTCTGAACGATATCGTTGAGCAGATCGCCACAGCCGTAGCCAACCGTGCTGCTCAGGGTAATAACTTCGGTATCGTATTGATCCCCGAGGGTCTGATCGAGTTTATCCCTGCTATCGGTCGTCTGATCCAGGAGTTGAACGACCTGTTGGCTGCTCATGGTGATGACTATAAGGATCTCGATAAGGATGCCCAGCGTGCTTATATCCTCGAGCACCTCAGCGCTGAGAATGCCAATACCTTCGCTACCTTGCCAGAGGGTGTTGCCCGCCAGTTGTCTCTCGACCGTGATCCTCACGGAAACGTACAGGTATCACTCATCGAGACTGAGAAACTGATCTCTGAGATGGTGGAGAACAAATTGAAAGAGTGGAAGGAAGAAGGTAAGTTCGTGGGTAAGTTCGCTGCCCTGCATCATTTCTTCGGTTATGAGGGCCGTTGCGCTGCTCCTTCAAACTTCGATGCCGACTACTGCTATGCCTTGGGAACCAGTGCTGCCCAGTTGATCGCCAACGGCAAGACCGGATATATGGCAATCGTGAAGAATACCACAGCCAATACCGATGAGTGGAAAGCCGGTGGTGTGCCTATCACCATGATGATGAACATGGAGCGTCGTAACGGCGAGATGAAGCCCGTTATCCGTAAGGCTCTCGTTGAGTTGGACGGTGCTCCCTTCAAGTGCTTCGCCGCACAGCGCGAGCGTTGGGCATTGGAGACCTGCTATGTCTATCCCGGTCCGATCCAGTATTGGGGTCCGTCAGAGGTTTGCGACCAGCCAACTAAGACGCTACAGTTAGAGCAGAATAGCTGATAGTTAATAGTTAAAAGTTAATAGTTAATAGTTGGGGTTTAGGGTTTAGAGTTTTGGTAACCATCGATAGCTCTACACTCTACACTCTTAACTCTACACTATAAACAAAATATTGATGCCGTGAATAAGAAAAGATCATCACACAGCCACACACGCAAGAAGAAAGGGAAAGGTTCTTCCTATCCCCGTTGGGCGTGGTGGCTGGGTGGTGTCGGCATCATCGGTCTTTATATCTGGGTGTTCTACCATTTCTTTGTCAGTCCGTTCGGATTCCGTTGGCGTGCCCTCTATGGGGATGCCAAGAACCCCAAGGGCTACGAGATTCGTGGTATCGACATCAGTCATTACCAGGGGAAGATCAATTGGGAGAAACTCAGCAATGCCCAGATAGAGCATAGCCCGATTCGCTTTGTGGTGATCAAGGCCACCGAGGGCAGTACGCAGATAGACGACTGTTTCCAGGATAATTTCAAGAATGCGCGCGACTATGGTTTTATCCGTGGCGCTTATCATTTCTGGAGTAATAAGTCATCTGCCCGTGATCAGGCACGGTTCTTCCTGAAGAAAGTGCATCTCAAGGATGGTGACCTTCCACCTGTGCTTGATGTGGAGAACAAACCCGAGGATATGTCGGTGGAGGACTTCCAACGTGAGATCCTTACCTGGATGCATATCGTGGAGGATAAGTATCATGTAAAACCGATCCTCTATACGTACTATAAGTTTAAGAACCAATACTTAAACACCCCAGTCTTTGATGATTATCCTTATTGGATCGCCCATTATTATGTTGATGAGATCGAGTATGAGGGTGACTGGAAATTCTGGCAGCATACCGATGCGGGCAGGTTGCCGGGCATCAAGGGCACTGTCGACTTCAATCTCTACAACGGCAGTTACTATGATATGAAGAAACTGTGTATCGGCTCCAACGAGAATAGGTTTTGGTAAGAAAACTGTTTAAGTCGTTCAAATGGCATCTATATTAACTCTGCTTTCCAACAGGAGGGAGAGGTGCAGAGGCATGATCAGCCCGTGGAGGAGTCGTACCCCTTATCCTCATTCCCGCTAACGCGCCTACCCGTAGCCTTTCCGTGAGGGAGATATGCAGAGACATGATTAGCCCGTAGGGCGTAACAGGATAGGCGGGGGTGTTAACCCCCGTGAATGTATAGTTATAAAATCAGCCCCGGAGGGGCGACACAGCAATCTGTCACCCCTTCGGGGTTGTACTGAATTACGATATATAACGGGGGCTCACGCCCCCGCCTATGATCTGACGCCCTACGGGCTAATATACCGGGATTATTTCAGAACTGCATATGATCGTCTCCATTTGATCCAAAGGAGAGGGAGCCTTGAACCTCATTGCGGACTTGATCCGCAATCTCTTCCGTTTATTGCTCTAAAAAACACAGAAACACAGAGTCTTCTTCTAATTATAATCTCTGCGCCTCCGTCACTCTGTGTTTTATATTTGCAGGAAATCCCGGGTTAACCCCGCTCAAATCGCAGCATGCACCAGCGGTTGTCGGTACGCTTCTCTGTTAACTGCATCCCTAAGGATACCATCAGATTCAGCAGTATTGCCTCATCTTCCTCATAGAAACCGCTGATGATGAGGGTGGCATGCCCGGCCATGTGCTTGCAGATGATAGGCAGATCGTGCATGAGGATATTACGGTTGATATTCGCCAATACGACATCAAACGTTTCGGTTACCGTTTCCAGAACGCTGACATCCCCTAAAAGAACATCCATCCCGGGTACCCCGTTGATCTCGGCATTATGCTGTGTGTTTCTCACACTCCATTCATCAATGTCATAACCTAACACCTTGCTAGCTCCCAACTTGGCAGCTACGATAGAGAGGATACCCGTGCCACAACCGCAGTCGAGCACCCGCTTACCTTTCAAGGGAAGATCCAGCAGACTGCCTACAATCATACGGGTAGTCTCGTGGGTGCCCGTTCCAAAGGCTTGACGGGCATCGATGGTGATATCCATCTCAAAGTCTTCTCTCGGAGCAGGGTGGTGGATATCGTGAATCACACAACGGTTGTTCACGATGATAGGATCGAATCCTTCCTCCTCCCATGCGGCATTCCAATTCTTGTCTTCCGCCTCTTTCAGGGTGTATGTTACCTGCAAATCCTCGAAGGGTAGGGTGGCGAGTAAGCCATCTAATAAGGATTGGTCGAAAAGGGTGGTCTGTACATAACCTGTCAACTGATCATCTTCCTGTTCGAACGACTCAAAACCTGCTTCTCCAGCGAGAGAAGCCACGATATCCCACACATCCCCAATAGATAAGGTATTATCTTCTACTGCTTTTTCGGGACTGGTAATTTTAAAAATAACTTGATAGTATCTCATCAGAATGTTAAAAATGCACTGCAAAATTATAAAAAATAGGGAAAATCCTACCATGGATTAGGGAAAATCCTTATTTTTGCAATTAAATAATCGATAATTTTGTATCGTGATAAAATAAAAACGATAAGACATGAAAAAATTAGTTCTTTTTACAATCCTTATGGGCGTACTTCCCCTGAGTATGATGGCGCAGGACGATATGTACTTTACTCCTAAGAAAGGAGCGAAGGAAGTGAAGTCGGCAGCTGTTTCCAAGGTGAACGATGATAAGCCTGTCTATCATAGCGGCAGCAACCGTAATGTAGATGAGTATAATCGTCGTGGAAAGTTCGGTAGTTACTTCGAGAAGATCGGAACCGATTCTCTGGGTAATGATATCATCGAGTTTCATTCCAGTGCTGAGGATTTAGATACACTGGCAGTTTATCCTTACGAGTCGGTGCAGTATGATCCAGAGGACGACTATACCTACAGTCGCAGAATGAACTGGTTTGATGATTTCTATTGGTATGATCCCTGGTTCTTCAGATATTCTGCCTACAGTCCGTATTTCTACGGTCACTGGGGATTATGGGATCCTTTCTACTACAGCTGGTATGACCCCTGGTATAGCCCCTATTACTACGGCTGGTATGGTCCTTGGGCTTACAACTGGTATGGACCGGGCTGGGGTGGATATGGCAGATATCGCATGTACCACGGTTGGGGACTTCCCTCTTATCACTACAGCTATGGCGGTGGTGTCAGCGGTACCCGTAATCACGGATATGTAGGTCGTGCAGGTTCTCGCAACTCTAATGTGACTGCCGGCAGAGGACATTTCGGTGGTTATCGTGGAAACGGTCAGAGCACCAGGGCATACGATCGCTCAAACTCTGCTTATAGCAACAGCAACCGTAGCACAGGCCGTTTCGGTGGATCACGCTCTAACAGCAGTTCTTCCACCCGTTCATATACTCCTTCTTACAGCGGAGGTAGCTATGGCGGAGGCGGTGGCAGCTTCGGCGGTAGTTCCAGCGGTGGTGGCGGCGGTAGCCGTAGCGGCGGCAGTTCCGGTGGCGGACACTTCGGAGGTCGTCGTTAACCGTATTGTTTAATCTTGAAATTTTATAGCTTATGAAAAAGATATTGTATATTTGTCTGAGTCTGTTGGCTACCATGCCGATGATGGCTCAAGAAACCTACGAAAATGCAAATGTTGCGACAGAAGATCTGAATGGTACTGCCCGCTATGTGGGTATGGGTGGCGCTATGGAGGCGTTAGGCGCAGATATCTCTACGATAGGCACCAACCCTGCCGGTATCGGATTGTTCCGTCACTCCAATATCAGCACCTCTTTCGGTGTGGTATCACAGCAGGATGCCATGGACTTCGATTTCGGTAACAAGACGAACATGAGCTTCGACCAGATTGGTTTCGTATATGCGCATCGCACTGGTGTATCCTCGTTCATGAATTTCGGTTTCAACTATCATAAGAGTCGTAACTTCAACCATATCCTGTCGGTATCCGACAATCTGAATGGGGCTTCCTCCAATAAGATCTCTTATGCCAAGGGATATGCCGGTCTGTTCGACCTCTCGACAAAGGATGAGGAGATCGTAGGCAACTCGAATGCTTTCTCACAGGTGGACTTCCTGAACTATAACGTGCTCCTGCAGGACAACGATGGCAACTATTACTATAATGATGCCAACAGCTATCTGATGAACCGTGCCAACAAGGGATATATCGGTGAGTATGATTTCAACCTGAGTGGTAATATCAACGACCGTGTATACCTGGGTTTGACACTCGGTATCGAGGATGTCAACTATAAGAACTACAGTGAGTACAGCGAGTACCTCGTGGGTGCCGGTAATGTGACTTATGCCGATGAGCGTCGTATCGACGGATCAGGATTTAACCTGAAGCTTGGTGCTATCTTCCGTCCTGTCGAGGCTTCTCCTTTCAGGGTTGGTCTGTATGTGCACACCCCGACATGGTATGACCTGACCACAAAGAACTATACCACGTTGACGAATAACTCTTCTGTGGGATTGTATGGCAATGGTTATAATGAAGAGGTGTACGACTTCAAGATGAACACGCCGTGGAAGTTTGGTATATCACTGGGTAATACCTTCTCTAACATGTTGGCAGTGGGCTTGTCATACGAGTATGCCGACTATGGTAAGATCGACTCTCGTGTAAACACCGGCGGCGGTTATGACTGGTATTACGACTCTTATTATGAGACCAGTGAGAGTGATGGCGTGATGAACTATCATACAGAATCTACACTCGAGGGTGTTCACACCCTGAAGGTGGGTGCTGAGCTGAAGGCCACCAACAACCTCGCCATCCGTCTGGGATACAACTACCTCAGTGCGATGTACAATGAGAATGGTTATAAGGACAGCAGTCTCGACAGTCCGGGTTCTTACTATGCCTCTACCACCGACTATACCAACTGGAAGGCTACCAACCGTCTGACCTTCGGTTTGGGATATACCGTGGATAAGTTCAACTTCGACTTGGCTTATCAGTATAGTAAGACCGATGGTGAGTTCAGTCCGTTCATGAACTACTATGCAGAAGGTTCACAGGATATCTCCGACTGTATCTGCAATCCTGCAGCAGTGAGCAATGAGCGTCATCAACTGCTCTTCACCGTAGGGTATCACTTCTAATCTTCTTTACTTAAATAATATAAGGAGGGTAAGCATCGTCTTATCCTCCTTGTTGTAATCATCATCTGCAACCTTATGACTATCGATCTACAGATTAACCAGGCCAACGACTATGCACGAGATATCGGTGCAGCGGTGTATCACCCTCATGTGTCTATTATCCATTACGATGAGGTAGGGGAGATCCGGCATACGCTCAACCGCTTTAATGTCTTTGCCTTGTTCCTGCAGAAGGAGTTTCCTGAGAATCTTACCTACGGCATGGGAAGATACGATCATCAGAACGGTTCGCTGTTAGCTTACTCCCCCGGTCAGATAGGAGGTAAGACAGATGATGGCACCAAGAAGCAATATCACGGTTGGGTATTGCTTTTCGACACTACCTTTATTCAAGGCACAGAGATAGAGAAACGACTGGCAAGTTATCATTTCTTTTCCTACAACAGTAATGAGGCCTTGTTCCTGACAGAGGAAGAGAAAGATATCCTGGCCACCATGATGGAGCATATACGGTATGAGTTGAGAGAACATCATGAGGATGTGCAGTCGGAAGATATCATCAAGGATTACATTCTGCTTATCCTTGACTATTGTAACCGTTTTTATACCAGACAGTTTAAGGAACAGACTAAAGGAAATAATGATATCCTCGCACGGTTTCAAAGGTTGCTCAACGACTATTATAACAAAGGTCTGCAATATCAGCATGGTATCCCCAGTGTAAGATATTGCGCCTCTGAGTTGTATCTCTCTCCGGGTTATTTCGGGGATGTTATCCGCAACACGTTGGGCGAGAGTCCGAAAGACTATATCCGTGGCTTTGTGGTGATGTGGGCAAAGAACCTCCTGTTGAGCGGACAAAGCATCTCACAGGTGGCCGACCATATGGGTTTTGAATATCCCAATCATTTCACCCGTCTGTTTAAGGCGGAAACCGGAAAGACGCCTTCTCAGTTCCTTGAGGAGCAACAAAAGAAGTGATTCTGTATTTTTGGTATATTTATCATCAAATCGTATAATCCCCCGTCAGGTGATTTGTTGTATCTTTGCAACGAACAAATTACCATGACATTTATGAGATTATATGCTAAGTTATTAATGACAGTCTTGACACTCTTTTGTATCGGTTGTACAGAAGACAATGAGACTGTAGCTCAGAACATACCGGAAACAAGTAATACGAAGATGAATATCACGATCAATGGAAAGACCATGACGGTGGCGCTGGTGGATAACAGTGCTACGAAGAAGTTGGTGGAGTTGCTCAAGGACTCACCGATCACCTACCAGGCAGAGGACTACGGCGGTTTTGAGAAGGTAGGCTTCCTCGGCCATTCCCTTCCAACCAGTAATTCGCAGATCACTACCGAGGCCGGTGATGTGATCCTTTACAGCGGCAATCAGATCGTCTTGTTCTATGGCAGTAACTCCTGGAGCTATACCCGCTTGGGCCGCATCGAGTATTCCACGATGGATGAACTGAAAGATTTTCTGCAGGCAGGTAAGGGAGATGTTACGGTGAAGCTGTCGTTAGCAGGCACCACATCTGTTAAGACGGCTAATCTTGCGCATCATGAGCAGGATGAATATGTATCGCTGAGTGGTGTCCCAACGAACCATCCTCGTAAAGGTGTCTATATTAAGAATGGTAAGAAATATCTATAATAAAGATTATGAAGAAGCAAATCGTTTTTATTGCATTAGCCGCAGCCTTGATGGTGGCTTGTACACAGAAGACAAACAATCAAAATGAAGATAAGATGAAACAAGTAGAGATGACACAAGAGTGGGATAAGGTTTTCCCGAAGAGTGACAAGGTAGATCATCGCAAGGTGACGTTTACCAACCAGTATGGTATCACCTTGGTAGCAGATATGTATGTACCAAAGAAAGATCCGCTCGCAGAAGAGGGTGAGAGTGACAGTATTGTGAAGTTCCCGGCTATTGCGGTGAGTGGTCCTTTCGGAGCTGTGAAAGAACAGTCGAGTGGTCTGTATGCCATGTGTATGGCAGAACGTGGTTTCGTGACTATTGCCTTTGATCCCTCATTTACGGGTGAGAGCAGTGGTGAACCCCGTCGCACAGCCTCTCCTGATATCAATACCGAGGATTTCATGGCTGCTGTTGACTTCCTTTCCCAGCAACCTAATGTAGATGCTGAGCGCATCGGTATCATTGGCATTTGCGGATGGGGTGGTATTGCCCTTAACGCAGCAGCCGCCGACACCCGTATCAAGGCAACTGTAGCTTCTACGATGTACGACATGACACGTGTGAGTGGCAATGGCTATTTCGATGCCGACAATAATGAGGAGGCTCGTTATAAGGCTCGTAAGGCCATGAGTGAACAGCGTCTGAAAGATGCCGCAGCGATGGCTGGTGGTGTTGTCGATCCGCTGCCTGAGGATGCACCACAGTTTGTGAAGGACTATCACGACTATTACAAGACAACTCGTGGCTATCATGCCCGCAGCGGCAACTCCAACGACGGTTGGCGTGCGATAGGTACCCAGGCTTTTGCCAATGCCCGTTTCCTGTACTATACCAATGAGATTCGTTCTGCCGTGATGGTGATGCATGGTGAGAAGGCTCACTCTCGTTATTTCGGTGAGGATGCCTATAAGTATATGGTGAACGGCAATCCCGCTGCCGGCATCAAGCCCAATCCCTGTCCGGATAACAAACAACTGCTCATCATCCCCGGCGCATCGCATTGCGACCTTTATGACGGTGGCTATACCGAAGCTGCAGGAAAGGGTGAATCGAAGAACCTGATTCCATGGGATACCCTGGCCGATTTCTTCGAGAATAATATGTAACAGATTTATCACATCAACACAGATAGACAGAGTTGCAGAGATTATTAAGATTCTCTGTGACTCTGTTATTTTTTTGTGCATATGATGATAACTCAAATTATATCATCCAATCAGAAAACAGGATGGTGATGAGGAACTGCATCATTCCATTGTCTTTAAATTTTCTTCGCAAGGCTTCTATCATCCGGCTTTTCTGTCGGGCAACGGTCATTGTAGAGATATTCAGCTGGTCGGCTATCTCCTGTCCTTTCTTGTGTTGCTCGTAGGTCAGTTCGTAGATGGTCTTCAGATCATCAGGCAGTTGGGTGATGGCGTTGTAGAGAAGATCGAGCGTCTCCTGTAATAGGAAAGAATCGATGGGACTGTCTTCTATCCACTCTTTGCTCTTCGTATATTGCTCCTGACGGTCGTGCTTCCGGTAGATATCTACAATCTGATTATGAACGGTCGTATAGAGAAAGGCCTTCAACTCAGATGGTCTGTCGAACTGCTTACGTTTTTGATAGACCTTATAGATAGCTTCTTGGACACAGTCTTCTGCAAAATGGGCATGGTTGGTACCCAAGACGCGTGTGGCATAGCGTAACAGAGAAGGATACATCTCCATGTAGAACGACTCTATGTCGCCCTTGCGGAATTGTTCCAACATCTGTCTGCCTATTTCCATTTCTTCATTATTTTTCGCAAAATTACTACAATTTTGTTTATTTTCTTATCTTTTTTTGAACAAAGTTGCTTTTTAGGTGAAAAAAAACGAATTGCTTGACGTGATAATAATATAAAAGAAAGAAAAAGATGGAACACAATACAATTAATCATTTAGAAGAAAAGGCTGCATTGCTGGCCAAGAAAAAGTTTGGGCTGCTCACATCGGAGGAAGAAAAAAGATTGGAGCAGTTGATGGTTGGCGATGACCGATATGAGGATATTCAGGCGATGCTCCATGATGAGGAATTCCTGAAAGAGGAAATTGCAGCAATGGATAAGGTGGATGCCAGGAAAGCCTATCAGGAGATGAACCTGCGTATAGCATCTGAACATTCCAGTCGTTCTGCTGTCATCAGGACATACTTCTATCGTGCGGCAGCTGTGATGTTGTTGCTGATTGTTGGTGGAGCCTTCTGGTATCACCGTCAGTATACCAAGGTCACACCACCAGAAATCAGTGAGCGTGTTGAGTTGGCCATGCAGCATAGCAGTTCGAGTGGCATGCAGGGAGCGGAGGTTGTCACTAAGGAGACTCCCCTTCAGCAAGTGATTACAGCCGAGGAGCGCACTCTGTACCATGTAGATGATGATTTTGCCGAGCAGTTGGCCGAGGCTAAGCGCATCTCCACCTATCATAATAAAGAGTACTGGGTGACACTGGATGACGGTTCGCTGGTACACCTTAATTATAATAGTAGGTTGATCTATCCAGAAAAGTTTGGCGACCGCCGCGACGTGATCCTTGATGGTGAGGCTTACTTCATGGTGGCCAAGGATAAGAGCAGACAGTTTGTGGTACATACCCCGCAGGGTGACGTGAAGGTTTATGGAACGGAGTTTGTGGTAAACACACGCGAAAAAGCCACTGATGAACATGAGAAAGATGCTGAAGGGGCAGTTAACCAGCATGTCAGTGTGGTATTGGTGAGTGGTAGTGTGGGCTTTACCTCTTTCGATGGCAGTGAGACTATACTACGACCCAGCCAGAAACTCTCTTTCGTCAATGATGAGTTTTCTGTGAAGGAAGTGGATGTTGCCCCCTATGTGGCTTGGAACGAGGGTGAGTTTATCTTTGCTGACGTACCGCTGGAGGATCTTCTCGCCACAATGAGTCGTTGGTACCAGTTGGACGTGAGGTTTGAGAATAACGAGGCTCGCCGCATGCTCTTTACGGGTACGATCGACCGTTATGGTAAGGCAGAGGTTATCCTTCACAGTATCAGCAAGGTGACAGGTCTGGTGATTGAGAAGAAAGGAAATCATGTGATTATAAAATAGTAACCTAATTATTAACTTAACATTTAAAGAAGATGAGAGAGACCATCAGGAAATTCCTTGTGTTACTGATGCTGTTCATGGCCAGTCAGACATTCTTGTCGACAGAAGCCCAGGCACAGATAACCAAGAAAGTGACTATGAATCTGGTTCAGGTACCCATCAAGGACTTCTTTAATGCAGTGAAAGCCCAGACAGGGCTTAACTTCATCATGAAGTCGAGTGACAAAAACGGCTTGCGCGTGACAGTGAACGCAAAGGACAAGCCCGCTTCTGAGGTACTCACCGAGACACTGCATCAGATAGGGTGCATGTATGAGGTAGAGGATGGCTATGTGACAGTGACTGATATGCCCAGTAGGGATGTCAGACCTGTATCCACCCGTCATTTGACAGGTTTTGTGACCGATACCGACGGTCAGCCATTGCCCGGTGCGTATATTATTATAAAAGGTACGCGACAGGGAGCTGTAACGAATGAGGAAGGATTCTATGACTTTACAGTGCCCAATGGAGCAATCACCTTAGTATTCAGTTATGTGGGAATGACAGAGAAAGAAGTGACCTACAGTGGTAGGGGAGATGTGAAGAAGAATGTCACACTGCGTTCAAATACTGATATCGAGGAGGTGGTAGTGACCGGATATAACATGGTGGAGCGCAGAAAGCTGACCAGTTCTGTCACCACGTTGAATGCCGAGGATATCATGCGTCCGGGTATCTCCAGCATCGACCAGATGTTAGAGGGCCAGGTACCCGATATGATCTTCCTCTCCAATTCTGGTGAGGTGGGAACAGTTCCCCGTCTGCGTATCCGTGGTACATCCACGTTAATCGGTAACCGCGAACCGCTGTGGGTGCTCGATGGAGTAGTACTTCAGGATCCTGTCAATGTGAGTCCAGAGGAGTTGAACGACCCTGATTACGTCAATCGTATCGGTAATGCCATTGCTGGAATTAATCCGCAAGACATAGAGCGTATCGACGTATTGAAGGATGCCTCAGCCACTGCTCTTTACGGTGCTAAGGCTGCTAATGGCGTGATTGTGGTAACCACCAAGCGCGGACATGTAGGCAAGCCGTTGATCAGTTATAATATGACGACATCACTGAAGACACGTCCACGATATACCGACCGCAAGATCGACTTGATGAATTCTCAGGAAAGAGTGAACTTCTCCAAGTACCTCGTTCAGAACGGTTATAACTTTGGTAATAACCAATCTCTGGTAGGATATGAGTACATCATGCAGCAGTTCTTTGGAGGAAGCATCGATTATAATGAGGTGATTCGCCAGACAGAGGAATTGGAAATGATGAATACCAACTGGTTTAAAGAACTTACCCGTGATGTGGTTTCCACCTCCCACAGTGTCAGTCTGAGTGGAGGTTCGGATAATGCCCGCTATTATGGCTCTGTTGGTTATACACGTGACAATGATGTTATACGAGGAAACAGGAATGAGCGTTACACAGTTGCCATGAATGTGGATGCGACTCTCTCTAAGGTATTCTCTACACAGTTTGGTATCACTGGTAATGTGAACAAACGTGAGTATAACCAATCGGATTTGGCCCCTATGGACTATGCTTACCATACCAGTCGCGCTATCCCAGCACGTGATGCCAATGGCGAATATGCTTACTATATGCGGTTCAACGGCAGTTATGGCGGTTATTATCAGTTTAATATGATGAACGAGCTGGAGAACTCGTACAACCGCCAGGAAGGTAATTCCTTGCAGGCTAACTTCACCTTGAACGCAAATATCACGAGTTGGCTGAAGGCTCGTTTGATAGCAGCTTATCAGGTGTCGGCCACGAATCAAGAGTCGTGGTGGGGTGACCGAACATTTCATGTAGCCGGCATGCGTGGTAGTGAATATGGAGTCCCTGCCCCCAGTGGCGAAGATTCACGTAGCTATCTTCCCTTCGGTGGAGAGTTGACCCAAAATAGTTATCGTGACAATAATTACATGGCACGTCTGCAGTTTGACTTCAATAAGTTTATCGATGCCAACAAAAACCATAACGTCAGTGCGACATTAGGTTTTGAGGCCTCATCAGACAAATATAAAGGTACTGGCATTACCTCACGTGGCTATTACGAAGACCGTGGGCGCCAGTTCTCTGCTACAACACTCGACAGTTACCCGTATTTCAAAAACTGGTTGGAGAGTAATGCCTATCCAACGATAACGGATAATCTGACGAACCTGCTCTCTGCCTATGCCCTGATCAGTTATTCTTATAAGAACTACTTCACGATTACAGCTAATACCCGTATGGACGGTTCAAACAAATTCGGTGACCGTTCTAACGAAAAACTACTTCCTATCTGGTCGGTATCCGGCAACTATAACCTCTCGGAACATAGTTTCCTAAAACGCGACTGGATAGACTTCGTGATGCTGAAAGCCTCATATGGTTATCAGGGTAATATGCTTGAAGGTCAGTCACCCCAGATGATTATCAAGCAATTGCCGATGGATGCACTCTATAATGAGTTGCTCTCCGAGGTGAGTATCTATCCGAATCCTAATCTGCGTTGGGAGAAGACACAGACGTGGAATGTAGGACTATCCTTCTCTATGTTCGACAGACGAATCCAGTTTGAGGCAGAAGCCTATTATAAGAAGACCAAGGATGCTTTCCTTTTGAAGGATATCTCAAGCGTGAACGGTATGAGTCAGTACTACGTGAATTCCGGTGATATCACTAACAAAGGTTACTCTTTGTCACTCACTGCCGTTCCCGTAAGGTTTAAGGACTTCAGTTGGACCTTGTCGACCTCTTTCTCTAAGGTGTTCAACGAACTGAAGACATTGCCTGGACAAGACCAGTATGACCTGAGCCAATATCTCAGTGGCAGTGCGTTGATTGCTGGCAAACCAGTAGGTACATTCTACAGTTATAAGTTTGTCGGGCTGAGTCCGAAAGACGGTATGCCGATCTTCGATGATGGTGAGGAGCATGCTGCAGAACTGGTAAATATGACAAAATATCAGTTCTACACAACGATTCTTGAAGAGAGCGGAACTCGTGAGCCGACGATGTCGGGTACCATCAATAATACCATTCGATATAGACAGTGGCGACTGAATGGTGTGCTCAACTACAGTTTCGGATCGAAAGTAAGACTCTTCAAACTCTTCCCAAGCGCAAGTTATATCCCTTCGGAGAATATCAATAAAGAATTGGTGAACCATTGGGCAAAGCCAGGCGATGAGTTGATAACCGATATTCCTAATCCTGTGGCAATGTCGACGTTACACTGGAGTCGTCGTAATACTAGTATCCCAACTGTTGCTAGTACAGCATTTGACGAGTATAATTACTCCAATCACCGAGTGGTAAGTGGTAATTACCTGAAACTTGCGACCCTCTCTTTGACATATGAGTTTGAGCGGAATATCTTATCTAAATGGGGATTAAGTCGTTTGGCCCTGAACCTTACAGGTACGAACTTATATACCTTCTGTTCAAGTAAGTTGAAAGGACAGACACCTCAGCAAGGTGGTTTCTCTGAGATACAGTTGACCGACCGTCCTCAATATACGATAGGTCTCAACATTCAGTTCTAGTTAATCGTTAAATAGAAACAGTAGATAATTATGATTTACAATAATATATTCAATAAGGTGAAGAAAGTTGGGAATATCTCACTGGTTTTTTCATTCCTGACCCTCTCCCTGACTGCTTGTGGCGATTTCCTGGAGGAGTATTCACAAGATACAGCATATGTACGCAGTTTTACAGACCTTGACGAACTGCTGTTAGGTAGCGGTTATATACCTACAGGGACACCTACAAACATAGCAGAAACAGAAGGTCTTTATGTTGGACAGCAGCCATACTACTATCCATACATACATCTGATGGGTGATGAAGTGGACTATAATATTGTTGCCACTGCTGAAGCAAATATCACCAATGGTAATCCTGCAGAGGTGTTCTTCGGCTACTATACCTGGCAGCAACTGGTCGGAATCAGTTCTGATGGTACAGAGCAGCGTGCGGAAGATAGCGATTGGAAACGTATCTACAAGCATATCAATATCTGTAATATGGTGATAGCCACCATCGATGATATGGAGGCAAAGGCCAGCGAGGAGTTGGAGAAGCAACGTGTGAAAGGTGAGGCTTACTTCTTGCGTGGTGCTTACTATTTCACATTGGCAAACCTTTACGGTAAACCTTATAACCCACAGACCGCTTCGTCTGATCTGGCCGTACCTATCAAACTGACTGAGTTTATCGAGGATGAACTGTTCCAAAGGAACACGGTGGAAGAGGTCTATAACCAAGCTATCAGAGACTTGAAGGAGGCAGAACAACTGTTAGAAGGTACCACCCGCAAGAGTTTCTATCGTGCTAATGCTACTTCTGCTAAGTTATTGCTCAGCCGTATCTATCTGTATATGCAAGACTGGGATAATGCGATTAAGTACGGACAGGCTGTCATCAATGCAGGTGACAATCGCCTCGAGAACCTAAACACTATGAGTGCGGCATATTTCCTGAATCCGCAATTACCGGAGATAATATTCTCGATGGGCAATGGTGGCTTGCGTAATACCCTCAACAGTGGAGGTCAGGCCTTCAGTGTCACCAGGGATTTCTTCAGTATCTACAATGATCCTGCCGACTTGCGAACAACCTATTTCATCCAGATGAACACAGATTATAATTATCCTGAATTCGTAAAAGGTGGAGCCAGAAGTGATCAATCTCGTGCATCCCTTTCTGCCAACTTCCTGCTTCGTACGGCAGAGGCATACCTGAATGTTGCTGAGGCTGCCGCTTACAAAGGGGATAGCCAAACCGCCCTTCAGGCGCTGAACACTCTTCGCAGTAACCGTATCAGTACTTCAGGATACCATGATGTATCTGCAAGTAACTCTGAACTAATCAACTTTATACGTGATGAGCGTGCCCGTGAGTTATGCTTGGAAGGACATCGTTGGTTCGACCTGCGCCGCTATGCCGTCAATACCGTTCAGCCTTACGTGAAAACCATCCGTCATAATTACACTACCATGAGTTATGAATACAGCTATGTTACATGGAGTTATCAGTGGGTGGCTACACAATCACGCTTCTATGAGTTCAAGACCGATGAGTCGGCTAATACGCTGCCAATACCGAAAGAGGTCATCGACTTCAATATCGGCATGAGGAATAATGAGCGGACAGACCGTCAGCCTGTAGAAATCGTTAATTACTAATATAACCTTTAAGACTGAAATATGAAAAAGTATCTATATAGCCTGATTACCCTTTGCGTCACTACCATGGCATTCGTAAGCTGTGGGTCAGATGAGGTGACACCAGGGCCGAGTGAAACGGACATGTGGCTGCATCCCTATGGTGCCAGTTCTGCCGACCAAGCCTTGCAGGCACAGTTCTATGCAAAGAACAAGATTTATCTCCTGTTCAATGATACACTGCGTAAACAACAGGTTGCAACAAATCCTGACGGTACTCCATTCTACGATATGGAAACCATCGACCTTACCTATTATCTGATCGGTTCCAGCAGTTACTTAAATGAGGAATTTACTTATGAGTATCTGCAGACGGATGCTGATAAACAAGCTGCAACAGTCTTTGTACAGGATCAGGTGTTGCCCTGTCTGAGTGGCGACCTCCTGCCATTCTCTATTCTTTTGGTCAACAAGATCAATCAATATTCACGGCAATATTCCTATCAATCGATGACACGTACCAATCCCATCGTTTATGCGGGATACCGCTGCACGGCTATAGCTGCTGAAGGTATCACTGAGATGTCGCAGCAACAGAAGATAACTGCCCGTAACAACATCCTCAAGGCGATTATCAATAATAAGATGTCAGCCCTGCCGGCAGATGCCTTTGATGAGTTCTACTCTTATTGTAATGCTTATTACAGCACCTATGCATTGTATGATGCGGCCGTAGCATTCTTCGCGGAACATCCGACACCTATGGATATTGGTCTGCTTGACAATAGTGTAAGTTACTACGCGTGGAGGACCTCTGGCTCGCTGATCATGTATAATATCGCTGCTAAGAATTACGACCTGCAGGATTATACGAATGCGGTATTCACTTACAGTGATGCTGAGTTTGAAGCCAAATACGGACAATATCCTATTGTGATGACGAAGTTCAAACTGCTGAAACAGATCTTTGCCCAATTAGGTGTAACTGTTGATTAATCATTCAAGAAACCAAATAACTCAAAGAGAATATGGAAAAATTAAAATATTTGTTCTTTGTCATGTTGGCTGTATGCTCGATAACTGTTTGCAGCTGCGGCGATGACGATGATGAGGTAGGAACAGCCCCTGCTCCCGATGCTGCCGGATCATGGACGGACACCCGTGACGGAAAAGAATATGGATGGGTGCGCTACGGAAATCTGGAGTGGACAACTAGTAATCTCTGTTATGTACCAGAGGTTGGCTCTACTCTCCCCAGTCTGGCACCACTGGCGCCTAATGTGTACGACGATGGTATTGCTACCAACTATTACAAATCATTTGGATTACTTTATAACTATGAGGCAGCATTAGCCGCTATTCCCGATGGATGGCGTCTTCCTACCAATGATGATTGGGCTCATCTGGAAAGTATTACTAATGGTGACATTCAGAAAGCGCTTAACCTCGGACTGGGTGGTTATTATGTAAATGAGGAATTCTTCCAGCAGATACATCCTAACGTGGACTACTATGCCTACATCTACGGATTCTATTGGAGCAGTTCTGTCGATAACTCAAAGCCAGGCAACAACTTCGCTTTCTACAGGAAGATTGTATATAATCTGAAAGGTTCAGAGTGCGATAGCATGGATAAGACCTACTATATGAGTGTACGTCTGGTACGCGATGCAAAATAACTCTCTCATGAAAATCATAAAAACTCTCTCTCTTGCCTTGTTGCTGGTGTTCTCTTTGGAGACATCAGCGCAAGGTATTTCTTTCCTGGATAACCGTCCGATGAACGAGGTGCTTGAAAAAGCGAAGAAAGAAGGAAAGATGATTTTCGTGGACTGCTATACCACCTGGTGCGGTCCGTGTAAGGTGTTGGCAGCAAAAGTGTTCCCCCAGAAAGAAGCCGGCGATTTCTTCAATCCTCGATTTGTGTCACTCAAACTCGACATGGAGAAGGGCGAGGGGCCAGAGATGGGAAAGAAATGGGATGTAGGTGCTTATCCCACACTAGTGTTTATGAACAACGATGGAGAAGTGCTCTTCCAGTTGGTGGGTGCCCGTGATGGCAAACACCTCGTGGACACCGTAGCTTACCTGTTGGAGCACAACAAACCCTCTGAGACAGCATTGCGATACAAGAAGGGCGAGCGTACCTCACAGTTGGTGATGGATTATATCCGTGAACTGCAGCAAAACCGTAAGAACCGTACGGCTGAGGGCGTGGCTAACGATTTCGTGAATAACCATCAGCAAGCGTTGCTGACCGACACGTTGGCTCAGCAGATCTTGGGGCGCTACGTGCAGGACCCTCACAACGAGGGATTCCTCTATGCTTATCAACATCGTGACCAATTGCCTGCAGCTATCTTAGAACAGTTGGAGGCCAAGTGGAAGATGTTTACCAAGAGCTATTATATCATGGGCAATGGGGCCGGACTGTCTATTGATGAGAAGGGCATGCAGTCGTATTATGAGTTTATGCTTTCTCATGGGGTGGCTAAAGCCAAGGAATACTACATGCAATACAAATTGCCAGCCTCGTTCATCATGAAAGATAAACGAATGATGTTTGAATGTCTGGAGATGTCTAAAGGCATCGACCGGATCAGCGGTGGACAGATTTCCATGGCCATCAACAACCTTGAGAAATTAGAGTTGAATAATAGTGAGAAACAACAGTTGGAAGCGCTGAAGAAACACTATGCCGACAAGTTAATTAATACTCAAAACCGATAAAATGAAACGAATTTATCTAATTATGCTTTTGGCAGTATGTGCTGCCACGATGAATGCTCAGCAAGAGCAACTCTTTAAACCGGATCCTGCTGTACGCGTGGGTCATCTAAAGAATGGGTTAACCTATTACATCCGCCACAATGAGGAACCTAAAGACCGTGCCTACTTCTATATCGCACAGAAGGTGGGTGCTATCCAGGAGGAACCCCATCAGCGCGGACTGGCACATTTCTTGGAGCACATGTGCTTCAATGGCACTACTCATTTCCCAGGCAACCGTCTGCGTGAATACTTAGAGACCATCGGCGTGAAGTTTGGAGCTGATCTGAATGCTTACACGGCTGTAGATGAGACGGTTTATAATATCGATAACGTGCCATCGAAAGTTGAAGGTGCCATCGATTCTTGTCTGTGGATCTTGCACGATTGGAGCCATGACCTGCTCTTAGAAGGTGACGAGATCGATAAGGAGCGTGGCGTCATCCAGGAGGAGTGGCGTATGCGTAATACCGCCAGTCAACGAATGAATGAGCGTATGATGCCTGTCCTGATGGCTGGCTCGAAATATGCTGACTGTATGCCTATCGGTTCGATGGATATCGTAATGCATTTTGATCATCAGGCACTGCGTGACTATTATCAGAAATGGTATCGTCCGGATCTGCAGGGTATCGTCGTGGTAGGTGATATTAATGTGGATGAGGTGGAGGCGAAGATCAAGAAGATCTTTGCGGATATCCCCAAACCCAAGAAGAATGCGGCCAAGCGTGAGTACTATCCCGTACCCGACAACGATGATTTCATCTTCTTCTCAGGCACTGATAAGGAGCTTGGGTCGCCCATGGTGCAGATCTATTTTAAGCGTGATGCTACACCACGTGATCAGAAGAACACTCGTAAGGCGCAGATAGAGGCACTTTACAGCAATTTCTTCTATGGCATGTATCATGATCATACCCGTGACATCGCACAGAAACCGGGTTCTCCGTTCAGTCTTTGCTATATCCGTGATGGAGGATATTTCCTTAGTCAGACAAAGAAGGCGGTCTCTGCTATCGTTAGCTGTCATAACCAGAAGGGAGGAATAGAGCAGGGTACCGAGGCCATGCTCCGCGAACTGATGCGTGTGGTGAAACATGGTTTTACGGCAACCGAGTTCGACCGCTACCGCAACGATATGCTCGCAAGCTTGGATAATATGCTGAAGAATAAGGACAAACGTCAGTCGGGTCGCTTTGTCAATGAATACGTTCGTCACTTCCTGGATAATGACCCATACGCAAAGATTGAAGATGAGGTAGCCTTCTGGAGAGAGACCTTGCCGACACTTACTGTCGATGATATGAACCAGTATTTCCGCTCTTTATTCAACCTCGATGGCAAGAACGTGGTCATTACCGTAACGGGAAAAGAGAGTGATACATTTAAGTTGCCCACCCGCGAAGAGATGATCAGTCTCTTCAATCGTGTGGTGGCTGAGGATGTGGAACCTTATGTGGATCATATCAACACACAACCGTTCCTGCCCGTTGATCCGACACCTGGTAAGATTGTGAAGGAGACAACTGATAAGGATGGTCTCACCCACATGGAACTCTCTAATGGCATGAATGTTGTCATCCGCAAGACTAACTTCAAGAAAGATGAAATCCTCATGCAGTCATTATCCCATGGTGGTGCTTCTCTCTTCCCTGCAGATATGTACAAGTGGAACAGTTTCCTCAGTATGATGGGAGGTGTAGCAGGATTGGGTAACTGGAACTTGGCTGATATGCAGAAAGGATTTATCGGATCCACCGCCTCTGTACAGGCTGGCGTTTCAGAGAACTATCAGTCGGTAGCCGGCTCCTGCGATGCAAAAGACCTGCGTGATATGATGATGCAGGTGCATGCTGCCTTCCTTTATCCCAATAAGGATATGGATGCCTTCCAGGCCTTGGCCGATCGTCTGAAGCGCAACACGAAAGACGGAAAGGATCGTCCGCAACATGCCTTTGGCGATTCTCTTCGTGTAACGCTCTATGGTAATAATCCGTATGCGAAAGATCTGGAGCCCGAGGATTACGACAACGTACCTGTTGACCAGTTGCTGGAACTTTATAAGAAGAGTTTCTCTGATGCCAGCAATACGACAGTTACCTTCGTAGGTGATATCAACCTTGATTCTCTGCGTCCGCATATCGAGAAGTACTTAGCATCGCTTCCCAGTACTTATAAGAAAGAGAAGGCCCGTCCGGTGCTTGAGATAAAACCTGGCAGCAGAACCTGTATCTTCACGAAAGAACAGCAGACACCAACTGCAACAATCTACATGCGCTATTCGGCACCTGGTAAGTTCAACCGCCGTACGCAGACTGTTGCCTCTATGCTCGGTCAGGTGCTTACCATCCTCTATACCAAGACGATCCGTGAAGATGCCGGTGCTGCCTACTCCGTGAGTGCTGGTGCCAAGCAGGATTATTATCCTAACGAGGATATGAGTATTACTGTTCGCTTCCCAACAGATCCGAAGAATCTTGATCTGGCCATGCGACTGGTTGATGAGGGTATTGCTCAGATTGCCAAGGAAGGACCGGCCACTGCTGAGATCGATAAGGTAAAGGAATATCTCATCAAGGTATGTGAAGGTAACCGTACTGTCAACAAATACTGGCAGTATGCCATGAGCTATGAATGGAATCATGCTGGTGAGAAATACGACGATGGTTATATTGAGATGATCCGTAGCATCACTCCGAAAGAGGTGCAGGAGATGGCCCGTCAGATAAAGGCAGGCGACCGCATCGTCGTGGCAATGACCAGTAAGTAACTCTCTGAATGAATTATCTATATGATGTCCTGCCGCAATTTTGTGGCAGGACATTTGCTTTATGTCAGTCTTCTTTAACGATAGGGTATAGTTCCAGGAACTCGCCCTGATGACACTTACCATCGTTGATGAGTGCTGCAAACTTCTCTCCAACGGTATCTATGTCGTGGAAACCGGGCAGCCGCATATTACCGTTCAGATCGGTGGTGGTAGGGCCCGGATGAACAGAGAAGATCTCTAACGCTCTTCCCTGCTGTTGGAATTCCATCGCCATCACACCCATCATGGCATTCTGCGCGGCCTTGCTCGTAACGTAAGCCAAGGGATGCCAATAGGGACTGATCTCAGAGGGCACGGTAATGTTGACGATCCTACCACGGTTTTTCTCCAGCAGGGATATCAGTAATTTTGTGAGCATGAAGGTGCCGATGAAATTAACATCTATAGTCTTCCTGACATCATCGAGTTCGGTATGTTCACCATCTACGCCCATGTCACCTGGTATTCCTGCGTTATTCACTAATAGGGAAATGTAGGGATAATTCACAGCGATTTCATTCGCTGCTGTTGAGATACTTTCCATATCAGTCAACTCGATGGTTACCCATCCATTCACGTTAATGCCTAAGGCACGCAGTTTGCTGATCGCTTGCTCTGCGCGTTCCTTATCGCGTGCGCCGATGATGACGCTCCATCCACTTAGTCCAAGATGTTTGGCAATGCCAAATCCTATCCCTTTGTTGGCACCTGTTACAAAAGCAGTTTTTCCCATTTGTATTATTTGTTAATTGTGTAATTATTTCAAAATAATAATTCGGTGCAAAGATATATATAATTATTTACATCCAATCATTATAGTGATTTTTTTTGCCTAATCATGTGTTAGCGTAGGCTATTAAACTGTCGGATAGATGTTCAGAATAGGACAACCTATTTTAATATAATGATGTCGCTCCACCGGGTTGTGGGGTTCTTACTACGGAAGTCGTGCTTGATGGTGTTGGCAAAGACATCAGCTTTTCCTATGCCGTCTCTCCGTGTGTATTGCTGACTGCCCAAGACGATGGTCTCTGAGCCATTTACCTTGTTGATACGGTCAATAACGGCATCCAGTCGCTTCATCTTCTCAAACTGCTCAGCATTGTAGTCGAAGAGGTCGGGCTGCATAGGCGTAGAAGGGGTGATGCCCATGACGATGACACCGGCTTTCTTATAGCGGAAGCCCTTTTGAAACATACGGTGGAGTATCTCTGTGGCTGTCTCTACGATGATGGTGGTGGATGAGGTAGGCATGACGAGTCGCTGTTCCTGGAAGTTGTAATACTGTGGCAGGTCTTCACGGAATACATTGGTATGGATGAATACCGACACGATAGAGGCGACGGTGTTTTGCTGTCGCAGTTTTTCGGCGCAACGGGCGGCGTAGTTGGCCACGTGGGTGCGCAGGTCGATGAAGTCGGTGATCATCCCATTAAAACTCCTGCTGGTGCAGATACTCTTTTTATTAGCCAGTTCCTCATTGGGCACGCAGTCCTCGCCATTAAGCTCTCGCCAGGTGCGCTCGATGACGATATTACGGAAGGTGGCTCTCACCCAGTCGAGGTGATGAGCAGCGAAATCGTAGGCACTCTGTATGCCTAAGTCTTTCAGTCGTGCGGCATACCGTCTGCCGATGCCCCATACATCCTCAATGGGATAGAGCTTTAGGGCCTTGGTGCGCTTCTCTTCGCTGTCTATCATACAACAGTGGCGGTAACCACGGTATTTCTTGGCATAGTGTGAAGCGAGTTTTGCCAATGTCTTGTTAGGTGCCAACCCGATGCTGACGGGCATGCCCACGTTTTTCCTTATTCGTTTATACAGGTTCTCTCCCCACTGTTTCAGATCCATCTGCTCCATGCCATCAAGGTATACGAAACACTCATCGATGGAGTAACGGAAGTAGGCGGGCACATCCTGTCGGATGATGTCCACCACACGTCCGGTCATCTCACCATAGAGCTCGTAGTTGGAGGAGAAGACCGCAATCTTCTGGTTCGGGAACTGCTCCTCCAGTTGATAATAGGGCATGCCGGCCTTGATGCCCATGCGCTTAGCCTCATTGGAGCGTGCCACCACACAACCGTCGTTGTTCGACAGTACCACCACGGGCTTGTCGTTGAGATCCGGTCGGAAGACACGCTCGCAGGATACATAACAGTTGTCGCAGTCGATGATGCCGTACATGGGAAGTGAAGAGTTAAGAGTTAAGAGTGAAGAATTTTGAAACAATAATCAATAACCAATTACCGAAGCAGCGAGAACAGAGTGAAACTTTTTCAACTATGC
>CADBSW010000069.1 GCA_902797505.1 uncultured Prevotellaceae bacterium
CAACGAATAGCAGCATGGGCTATCGCCTCATTGCCTTTCATCAATACTACTTCTCTTTCTGCCATTTCCTAATCCTCCATCTTTTTTCTGTACACTGCAATGCAACCGTCAGGACAGACGATAGCACAAGATGCACATCCGATACAATCATCGGGATTCACCGCTTCAACGAAGGGATAACCATGCACATTCACTTTCTTTGCGGCCAGCGCAATGACTCCCTTCGGACAAGCATCAGCACATAGTGCACAACCCTTGCACCGATCAGTGTTCACCACGATGGCACCTCTGATTTTTCCCATAATCTTGTTCTTTTAAGTTTTCATTTCGCAAGGCATTCACCTTACGGGTTATACATATCTTTACAATAGTAGTTTAATATATCATTTATCATCTCGCGTGCTTGCACCGCAGGACTGTCGGGATCCAGTGCAATGGCTTCCATATAGCAGTTGAGTGCCTGTTGCCAGTTGCCTGCCCGACGGTATTCGTTTCCCTGCAGATAATACTCCTCAGCGGTCATTGGTAATACTCCTTTTTGGCCGCAGCCAGTGTATTCTTCATCAGTGAGCAGATGGTCATCGGCCCTACCCCACCCGGCACGGGTGTGATATAAGAGCACTTAGGAGCCACCTCCTCGAAGTTCACATCACCATTCAGTCGGAATCCGCTCTTGCGGGTAGCATCCGGCACGCGGGTAGTACCCACATCGATGATAACGGCTCCTTCCTTCACCATATCAGCGGTTACGAAGTTCGGACGACCGATAGCGGCGATGATGATGTCTGCCTCCTGACATTCCTTCACCAAAGTCTTGGAATGGCTGTGGCATACCGTCACGGTAGCATCACCGTAGTTCTTCTGCATCATCAGTTGTGCCATAGGCTTACCCACGATATTGGAGCGACCCAGCACGACACACTTCTTTCCGGATGTCTCGATGCCATAACGTTTCAGTAAGGTGATGATACCCAGCGGTGTGGCAGAGACGAAGCAAGGCAGACCGATAGCCATACGACCCACGTTGATGGGATGGAATCCGTCCACATCCTTACGGTAGTCGATAGCCATGATCACCTTCTGTTCATCGATATGTTTGGGGAGCGGAAGCTGGACTATGAAACCGTCAACCTCCGGATCCTCGTTGAGCTTCTTCACCTGATTGAGCAGTTCCTCCTCAGTGATATCCTCTTCAAATCGTAATAAGGTGGCGTTGAAGCCACAGGCCTCGCAGGCCAGCACCTTGTTCTTTACATAAGTCTCGCTGCCGCCATCATGACCCACCAGGATAGCTGCCAGGTGCGGGCGCTTACCGCCGTTAGCGATAATCTCCTCTACCTCTGCAGCAATCTCCTTCTTGATCTGCGCGGCCGTCTCTTTACCATCTATCAGTTTCATAATCTCTTGTTTTTTCTTGATTAACTCGGCATTCTGCCTTTCATATTCCTCATGGCTCCCATCATACCGCGCATGTTGGTATTGGTCACCATCTTCATCATCTTGCGCGTCTGGTCGAACTGCTTCAGCAGGCGGTTCACCTCCTGGATATTCGTGCCACTACCCTTGGCGATACGCATCTTTCGAGAGTTATTGAGGATCTGTGGGTTAGCACGCTCCTTCGGTGTCATACTCTGGATGATAGCCTCAATACCCTTGAAGGCATCATCGTCGATATCGATATCCTTGATGGCCTTACCCACACCAGGGATCATCGAGGCGAGATCCTTCAGGTTACCCATCTTCTTGATCTGCTGGATCTGACCGAGGAAGTCATCAAAGTCGAACTTATTCTTCTGGATCTTCTTCTGCAGGCGGCGTGCCTCTTCCTCATCGAACTGCTCTTGCGCACGTTCCACGAGAGAGACGATATCACCCATACCCAAGATACGGTCGGCCATACGCGAGGGGTGGAAAGCATCGATAGCCTCCATCTTCTCACCGGTACCTACGAACTTGATAGGCTTAGTCACCACCGTGCGTATACTCAGGGCAGCACCACCACGGGTGTCACCATCGAGCTTCGTCAGCACGACACCGTCAAAATCCAATCGGTCGTTAAACTCCTTAGCTGTATTCACGGCATCCTGACCAGTCATCGAGTCAACCACGAAGAGGGTCTCGTTAGGTGTAACGGCATTCTTCAGGTTCTCAATCTCGTTCATCATCTCCTCATCGACGGCCAGACGACCGGCGGTATCGATGATCACCACGTCGTTGCCTTTAGCCTTGGCCTCGGCGATGGCATGCTGCGCGATAGCCACCACATCCTTATTGCCTTCCTCGGTATATACGGGAACGTCGATCTGGGCGCCCACCACCTTCAACTGCTCGATAGCTGCCGGACGGTAAACGTCACAAGCCACCAACAGCGGTTTCTTGTGCTGCTTGGTCTTGAGCATATTGGCGAGCTTACCGCTGAACGTGGTCTTTCCTGAACCCTGCAGACCTGACATCAGAATGATAGACGGACGACTGTCGAGATTCAGCCCGACGGTCTCGCCACCCATCAACGTAGCCAGTTCATCATGCACAATCTTTACCATGAGTTGACCAGGTTTCACCGCTGTCAACACATTCTGTCCTAATGCCTTTTGCTTTACTGTATCGGTGAATGTCTTCGCAACCTTATAGTTAACGTCGGCATCCAATAACGCGCGGCGGACATCCTTAAGGGTCTCCGCCACGTTAATTTCCGTAATTTTACCTTCTCCTTTTAAAATCTTGAACGACCGTTCAAGTCTGTCACTTAAATTTTCAAACATCGTTTCTTATTACAATTCCGAATCACTAACATTAAAAGTAGAGATACTCATATCCCCTTTCTCAATACCCATCTTCAACCATTTCATACGCTGGGCAGACGTACCGTGTGTGAAGCTCTCCGGCTGACTGTAGCCACGAGCCTTCTCCTGCAGGTAGTTATCACCGATCTTCTGGGCGCAGTCGATAGCCTCCTCGATATCACCGGGCTCCAGACTGTTGTACTGGGCATCATCATAATGGGCCCACACACCAGCGTAATAGTCGGCCAGCAACTCCAGTTTCACACTGATGGCATTGGCACGCGGTGAGTTCTGACCATACTGACTCATCGCACTGTGCGCCTTGTTGAGGATACCCAACAGATACTCCACATGGTGACCCACCTCATGGGCAATCACATAGGCATAAGAGAAATCGCCGTCGGCACCCAGGTTACGCTTCATCGTGGTGAAGAACGACAGGTCGATATACAGACACTGGTCGGCAGAGCAATAGAAAGGACCTACCTGCGCATTACCTGTACCACAACCAGTATTCACACTACTGGTATAGAGCACCATCTTTGGGGGAACATACTCGCGCCCCATCTGCTTGAACACCTTGGTCCACACATCCTCTGTACCTGCGAGTATCTGACTGGAGAACTTCGCCAATGCCTGCTCCTCTTCTGTGAACTCTCGCTCACCGTCCTTCGTGGAAACATTCTGACTCTGAGCCATCTGCTGACCCACATTATTAATCACGTCACCGATATTTCCTCCTCCGAGGAAAGTCATCAAAGCGATAATCACAATACCACCGATACCCAGACCGGCAGCTGTTCCACCAGTCATACCGCGACGGTCATCTACATTATTACTTTCTCTTCTACCGTTTAATCTCATATCTCAAATGTTTATTTTCTCATTTTCTGACTGCAAATATATAGGAAATATTTCGAATTCACAAACTTTTTACCTAAAAAGAGTAATACATCCTTTCAGGAAATTAAAGTATAAATAACCAGCAAGAAATGAAAGGTGTATGATTGCCAATAGTCCTATGTATTAAAACTCACAGTCTTAGTACATAAAACTGGGAGTATTAGTACATAAAACTGAGAGTCCGAATACCTTGGACTGGGAGTCCGGGTACTTGGACTCTTTTCCTTGCGTATCATCCGTTCCAGCGGATATGTCATCCGCCGGTAATGAATATAAGGATTTAGATAAAATAGGCTGCGCTCGGCAATTTGAAAGTGAACTTTCATTGCACTCACTTGCACTATTTTTGTGATCCG
>CADBSW010000070.1 GCA_902797505.1 uncultured Prevotellaceae bacterium
ATATTCTTCACTCTTCATTACGGGGGTTGACACCCCCGCCTATGCTGTGTCGCCCCTGCGGGGCTCATTAATATTCTTCACTCTTCATTACGGGGCTTACGCACCCCGCCTATGCTGTGTCGCCCCTGTGGGGCTCATTAATATTCTTCACTCTTCACTACGGGGGCTTACGCACCCCGCCTATGCTGTATCGCCCCTGCGGGGCTCATTAATATTCTTCACTCTTCACTCTTCACTCTTCACTTAATAACCAGCACCTCGTTGTCCTTGAACGCCTCATAGCCGCTGGTGACCACCTGCTCGCCAGGCTCCAAGCCTTCGAGCACCTCATAGTATTGCGGATTCTGCCTACCGATGCGGATATTACGGCGGTAGGCCTTCTGTCCGCTCTTATCAAGAACGAAGATCCATTGTCCGCCGGTGGTCTGGAAGAAGGTACCTCGTGGTATCAGCACTGCTTGCTCGGGCTGCCCTAATTCAAGATCAATATAGTATGTCTGTCCAGTGCGGATATTCTCCGGTCGTTCTCCCTTGAATATGAAGTCACAGCGGAACTTACCGTCGCGCACCTCAGGATACACCTTTCTCACCTGCAAGAGATACTGTTTGTCATTCCTGATGAAGGTGGCAGTCAGTCCCTGGCGTACACGATCGATGTAGTGTTCATCAATCTGTGCCTGCACCTTATAGTCGGATAGGTCGTTCAACTGTCCGATCTTCTGACCGGGCTGGATGCTCTGTCCTAACTCCACATCCAGCAAGCCCAACTCTCCGTCGATGGCTGAGCGTACCTCGAGCTTATCCTTGCGCTGACGAACCAGCACGACATTCTTGCGCATGTTTTGCAGGTTGTCCTCCATCTGATCCATCTGCACGGAGCGATAGATAGAGTCCTGCTTGAGGCGCTTGCTGACCAGGGATCGTTTCTTGGCAGACAACTGATAGTCTTCTTGTGACTGGATGTAGTTCTCCTTGCTGATCAGCTTCTCTCTGAAGAGCCGTTTGTTCTGCTCGTAGGTGCGCTGCTTGCGCTGGGTGTCCATATCCAGTTGTGCTTGCTCCGTCTGGTTGTTCAGACGGTCTTGCTGCATTGCCACCTGTGTGTTGCGCAGCAGGTTCTGCTTCTCTGCCAACTCTGCCTCTGCGTTGAGTATCTGGAGGTCGAGGTTGGAGTTGCTCAGCCTGACGATGACGTCGCCCTTCCTGACATGCGATCCTTCCTCAACCACTTTCTCCATCACGATACCGCCTTCCTCGGGGGATATCTGCACGATCTGGATGGGGAGCACCTGACCGTTGGTGCGCACGTAATCCTTGAACTCCTCGTGAATAACCTTGCTGATGGTCAGTTCTTCCTTGTCGACACGCAGTGTGGAAGCGTGATTGCCGAACAACAGCCATCCGACAATTATCAGTAACACGATGCCTCCTAAAGCATACGGCCAATACTTGATCAGTCGCTGTGTCTTTGTTTTCTCAATGACTCTATCCATAGTGATTCTATCTTTTTTGCTGTGTTTATTATTCCCAAATATTCTCTCCTTGATAATAGCGTGTAAGTGTCTCTTTCACAATGGCCATCAACTGGCATTGCAATAGCATGGCCTTGGAATTCATGAGGATGGCAGAGGTGGTGTGGAGGTCGATGGCCGTGCTCAGTCCTTCCTCAAACTGCCGTAGGGTAAGGCGATAGGCCAGACTGTCGGCTGCCACTTTCTTCTCCATCTGTTGTGTCTGTTTCAGATAACCCTGCCAATCGTTCCAAGCCTCCCGACAGAGTTTCTCCAATTCCAGTTGCTTGAGCTCGAGGTTCTCTCTGGCCATCAGGTATTCATTCTTTGCCTTACGGATACTCGTCAACGTCTGCAGACGGTTAAACAAAGGGATCCTCAGGGTGGCTGTGATATACTCACCCATATTGTTGTTGAGTTGCTTGTTGAAGCCTGTTGTCGAGGTGGCGTGCAACATCTTGTAGTAAGTGGTGTTCAGTCCCGCGCCAAACGAGAGAGATGGATAAAGGGCGGCGCGGGCCTGATTCCACACACTTTTTGTCTGTTGCACCTGATAGCGGGCTATCTGCAGGGTGGGGTGGAGGGGGGAAAGTGAAGAATTAGGAGTTAAGAGTGAAGAATCTGGCAACTGTAAGGCGTTCGTGGCATTCTCCTCTTTTATATATTCTTCACTCTTCACTCTTAACTCTTCACTTAACGGAAAGGCCATCTCTTTCTTCAGTTCCAGCAGGGCAGAAGTGTACAGATTCTGCTGGCGTGTCAACTCATAGTTGGCCTCTGCCTGCTGTGACTCCACCAGGGCTACATCAGCAGGACTCTTTCTTCCTACCTCCTCCATGAGTCTTGTCTGCTTTAAGAGCAGGGTGGTCTCTTCCAGTTTCTCCGTGGCCATCTGCACCAATCCTTTATAGTAGGCCACATCCACGAATGCCTGTAAGACACTCAGCGCGGTCTGGTCCTTCTGTTGGCGCACGACCTGATGCCCCATCAGCACACCAGCCTTGGCGGCTCGCAGGGCATGCACCCTGTTGAACCCGTCGAACACCGGCAGCGAGGCCTGGAGGGAATAACCATTATAGAAGGTGCTCACGTTGGTATATCCGTTGGTCTCCGGGTCGATGGCTCTACCGAAGTTATACTGTATGCCGATATTGGCATCGACGGCAGGGAGGAATCGCCCTATCGCCTCTTTCTTCGTTGCCAGATAACTGTCGAGCTCCAACTCAGCATTCTTCACCTGATGGTTATGCGCAACAGCATACTGCATACACTGCCGCATGGTCCATTCCTGTTGGGCAACCGCCTGACTGGCGAATAAGGATAAAAGAAAAAATACCGTATATCTCATGATCTTTTTATTTTTCGACATCACAAAAGTAGAGTTTTTCCTGAAAAGCAGCAAGCATTATTGGCTGTCGGAAGGCGGATTGTCTAAAAATTAGACAGACAGTCGTATGATTGTTTGACAACAACAGCACCTCCCGCGCCTACTTTTCCGATATCGGGCTAATCTTATATCTGTACATGCTGTAAATTTACAGCAGAAAATGATCCCGTGTGCAAGCATCATTCCGCATGGCCAATCCCGCAGGGATGTCACAGCATAGGCGGGGGCGTGAGCCCCCGTTATATTCGGTAGAACAGGGAAACCCCAGAGGGGTGGCAGGTTTGTTGTGTCGCTCGGGGACTTACGTGCCCCGACTATGTTGTGTCGCCCTTCGGGGCTAATCATAATAATACACCCTATACCACGGGGGTTAACACCCCCGCCTATGATCTATCGCCCTTCGGGCTTTTACATTAGCAAGTAGTTATACTTACGAAAGCTGAGTGTTGTAATAATCATGGACGGGAGTCCGGAGCTTCCGGACTCACAGTCCAAGTACTTCGGACTCTCAGTTTTAGTACTTAGGACTCCCAGTTTTAGTACTCAGGACTCCCAGTTTTAGTACTTAGGACTCCCAGTTTTAGTACATAAGACTCCCAGTTTTAGTAAATAGGACTTTCCTCGACAGTTATTCAATCCGTGTCGGATGATAGATAAGAGCGTGCGAGATGTCCCTCCGCTCATTAGTTGGTGGTGCATGATTGTCTAAAAATAAGACAGATAATCGTGTGGCCGTTTGACGAGATCTTCGTATCTTTGCGCAGTAAAACATAAAGATATGAATAAATACGGAAGCATCCTGGTGGTTGATGATAATACGGCTATACTGACGGCGATGCGCTATCTGTTGGACGCAACGTTCAGTCAGGTCATCACGACGACGAAGCCCGATGAGGTTTTGAAGATCATGGCGCAACAACCCGTCGATCTGGTATTGCTTGACATGAACTTCACGATGGGCGTGAACAATGGCAACGAGGGTCTTTTCTGGTTGCGAGCCATACGAAAGCAGCATCCTCAGACACCTATTGTGTTGATGACGGCCTATGCCGATATCGACCTGGCTGTTAAAGGACTGAAGAATGGCGCTGCTGATTTCATCACGAAGCCGTGGGATAATGATGAACTGTTGCGCAAACTGAAGGATGTGCTGGATATGCAGAATGAGATCGTCAGTCTTGACGATATGGAAAAAGAGCATATCCGTAAGACGATCGATCACTGTCATGGTAATCTTACTCAGGCTGCCGAGCTACTGGGTATTACGCGACAGACGCTCTATAATAAGATGAAAAGGCTGGGGTAGTTTAGAGTTAATAGTTAATAGTTAAAAGTTAATAGTTGATAGTTGTGGGGGTGACTATAATTATAATAGGTGTTGTTATTCTGCTGTTGGTCATTGTTGTTATCGTGAACCATCAGCGGAGGCTCCGTCTGCGTGCTTACCTGATACAGGAAGCGATTCGGAATAAAGACTTTACCTTCAGATTATCTACCCGCGGCATGCTCTTCGGTGAGAAGGCCATGCAGGAAACGCTCAACCAGTTGGGGGAAACGATCCGTGAACAGGTGAATCAGAGTGAGGTAGAGTCGTGGGAACGGTTGACACGGGTGCTGACACACGAGATGATGAATGCCACCGCCCCTATCACCAGTATCAGTCAGTCGCTCCTGGGGCGCCCTGATGTGAAGGGTACCACTCTCGAGGATGGCATTCAGGCGATCTACGATACGTCGCAGCATCTAAGTGCTTTCGTATCCAACTATCGGAAGATGACACAACTCGAGAAACCGATCTTGACAGATGTCGACCTCTCGAAGATGATCGAGGATATCAGCAAGACGTACCCGGAACTGACATGGGATATCACCCTGCCTGCCCAGACCATGGTATGTGCAGACCGGGGAATGCTCCGCCAGGTCTTTATCAATATGGTGAAGAACGCCCTCGAGGCTGGGGCGCATACCATGGTGGTGGAGATGATTCATGAGCATGCCGACAGCCTGACGTACAAGAATGATATTGTCTTATACCTGGGTAATGACGGACGGCCGATACCTGCCGAATACCGGCAGTCGCTCTTCGTTCCTTTCTTCACCACCAAGCGTGGCGGCAGCGGCATCGGTCTGTCATTGAGCAGAAGGATGATGATACAGCAGGGTGGAATGTTAGGATTGGCGGAAAAGTCTTATAAAGGTTGTCATGCCGGTTTTGTGTTAACAATAAAAAAGCCCAACTAGTGTTGGGCTTTTTCTTGAATGCTTCTATTGCTGTCTTAACCGAAGAGACGTTTGAAGAAGGATACCTTTGGCTTGGCCGCATTGTCTTCTTCATCATTGACGAAGGAGGCCACCAATACGGTGATATTGTCTTGTCCGCCGGCATCCATCGCCATCTTCATCAATGCCTTGCAACAGTCATCTACGTCGCCATCGTTGGCTCGCATGCTGCGCTCGATCTCCTCGTCTGTGCAGTAACCGCATAGTCCGTCGCTGCAGAGCATGATTGCGTCTCCCTCCTCTACATCGAAGGTGACGATATCTGCTGTGGGATAAGATTGGAAATCGCCCAATCCACGCGTGATGAGATTATTCTGTGGATGTGTGAAGGCTTCCTCCTCGGTAATCTCTCCATGGTCGATAAGCTCCTGTACATAAGAGTGATCGGTCGTCAGTCGTTGCAGTCCATCCTCCTGCTTGAAGAGATAGCAGCGACTGTCTCCACACCATGCCACATGCGCTTTATGGCCATGCACCCAGCAAACCACGATCGTAGTGCCCATTCCTTGTGATGAAGGGTCTTCGTACATCCGCTTGTTAATAGACTGATCGGCAGCCAGGATGGAGCGTTGCAGCATCTCTGTCACCAGATCTTGTGAGAGTGCCGACTCTGAACGTTGTGCGGTGAAATAGTTCTTGACGGCTTCTATAGCAAGGGAAGAGGCCACCTCACCGGCATTGGCACCCCCCATACCGTCGGCAACAATCAGCAGAGACCCTGAAGAACCGATAGGAAGATAGTCGGCCGTGTGATGGTCTTGCCATTCTTGTTGGTTCAAATCCTGACAGAACAGGAGCGCATCTTCATTATTATCGCGCTCTTTGCCTGCATCTGTAAGGCCTGATATCTTGATTTTCATAATTGTTTCAAATAATTAGCTGTTATCGTTATCGCCAACGTAACGTTGTCTTAGATCTCCAGTCGTGGGCGTCTTGTCTGACGTGCGGGCTGTTGCGGAGCCTGACGGCGCTGCTTGGTATTGTTCTTAATGACAACCTTCTCTTTCTGAGCAGGCTTGGCAGCTGTCTTGGGAGCAGGCTTGTTGTAGGTTACTTCCAAAGGATACTCTGATGGTGGACAACCGGGTTCCTGAATCTGTATGGTCACCACGTTGACGCCGTCTTTCAGATTGCTGACACTACACTTATAACGGGTCTCGGAAAGCTTCTCCAGTTTTACTGGCAGATCGCCTGATTTCACGTTAACCGTGCTGGGGTAATCCTCTTCTCCTGGTAGTTTGTCTGCAGAGATATCAAAGGTGAAGAACAGATTACCGTTGTTGATCTTGGTCTCCACATCATCGATGTTGATATTGAAGTACTTATAATACCACTCCTTGGCATAGAAGATAAAGGGGGCAGAGATCAGTCCGTCGTAGACTGCCCGCGCCTTGTATTGTACTTCCTGTGTCTCGTCAGAAAGGGTGGGGGGAATGGTCAACATACAGTAGTAGGCCACTGAACTACCTAAATCGGTGGTCTTTGCTACGCGAGAGGTGGCATCCAGATCACAACCGCTGTTAGGATCCATCTGAATGGCTATCGTCTCGGCAGACACCGGGAAGGGGATATCCATGCGGATAAAACTCTCTGTACGCTGATGTCTGAAAGCGATGTCATTGCCTTTGTTCATGCTAAACTCAAAAGGAGCACTGGGCTTAACCTGCAGCATGCCATACTTGCCATTCAACTTGACGAATGCCTTATTACCGAAGGGTGAAGGACAATCGGTAAACTGTGGTGGCAAGATCTCCACATTATTTTGTGAGATAACGTATTTGTCACCTTTTACTACTATATCGAGGGTTGTCTCTGGATCCCACTCCTGATGCTCACTCTTCAACTGGTATTCGGTTACCACCTCATTGACCACCTTCTGTATAGGAACGAGTTGCTGGTTGAAGACGAAGTTCACGGGCATCTTACCACTGCGGGCATACAGTTTCTTCTCACCTTCTTGTGTGCCTGCCAGGTATTGCGTGGCATCACCATCAACCATGGCTTGGTTCTTGGCATTCGTCTCTCCCTCTTCGGCATATACCGGTGTGAGTTGTCTGTTGTCGGCATGGAAGAGATATACCTTGTGCTCGGCCACCACAACGGCAATGCCATCATCATTGACAGAAGAGATAAACTCCACATCTCCGGCATCGATCTTCTTTCCCTCGTAAGTCATGGTCACCGGCTGACCTTCGGTATCCAACAACAAGGGAACAGAGCCACGTTTCTTAGCTGTTGACTGGAAAGCCTCGCATGAGGCATAACCATTGCGGAAGGGATAGGCAGCGGTGCAGTTTTGTATAGCGGCATATCCTTCTTCGTCGATATATTGGTAATAGCGGTCACCACGTTTCTTCACCGCCAGGAATCCATCCGAGAAATAAGGATATTCGTGTACCACCAATAGATTATCCAAAGGTATGAATTCTCCACGGGCAGTCACGATGCCATCTATCAGTGTCGTGCTGTTCTTGGTAACGACAGCTACACCGTTTCGGAAGGGGAAGAGCGACTCAGTGGTCTCATACACGAGTTGTCCCTGTTCGGTCCATAGCGTTTTCTTATTAATAGAGTCGGTTACGATGAGATTTGTTCCGACTACTTTATTGATGTTGTCGTAGGCCGGAGGAATGAGCCATGTGGCCACCTGTGCCTTAATCGCTAAAGCAGTAACCAGCAACACGACAGATAATACAATCCTTTTCATAATACTTACAGGTTTAGTCTATAATCATTCGAAAGTCTCTAATCCACGGTTGATCTTCTCCAACAGTTCTTCATCCTTTGCAATGGTTGCCCATTTCTTTGACCAGAGTAGAATACCCTTACCCTTCTCATAGTTAGGCTTGAAGATGTTGTTAGGCATCACATAGTAACAGGCTAACCGATAGGCGGCATTGGCGTTGATATCGGCATAGGTGCTGTCGTTGAGTTCCATGATACGTGAGAAGAGTCCTACAGCACGATTGCTGTAATGGTCAAGCTTAGGCATGTAGTTGTCGTCCATCTCTATGCCCAGCAGCTTCTTGCGGTTTACCGATACGTAGTCGGAATACCAGCCGTAGGTGAAGGCCATCTCGTATATAGCAGGAATATAGTTGACACCCGTCAGACTGTCCATCTGGGCCATGCCAGCCTTGAGTGTGTCTACATTATCACTGTTCATACGGACAAGGGCCTCTTTATATACCTCTTCTGCCGGACGCCCCTGTTCTACGGGAGCATTCTTCGGTGTGAGGAAGAACAGCGCACAACCGATGAGTGCCACCACTAAGACAGACAAAAGCGCGTATAACAGTTTCTTCGACTTAATGGGATACTGACGGAAACGGGCAGCATCCATGATCTGTCGGGCAGTAGGACGTTTGGCTGGGTCATAATCAAGACAGGCATGGATGAGGCGCTGTATGTCTGGTTGTACGTTGGGGATCTTTGGCAGAGGCACGTCACTGCCCTTTTGCTCATGACCACCCGTCTCTCCGAAAGGCACATTACCTGTGAGGATCTCGCATAAGGTAGCGCCGAATCCCCAGATATCACTCTCTGGCATGGGTTCTACACCTTCCTGGAATCGTTCGGGAGCCATATAAGCCAGCGTACCACTATTCTCTTCGTCGTAGTAATACAGGTGCTTGTTCCTGCCGAAGTTAGCACTGATACCGAAGTCGGTTATCGCGTAGTTGTTTTTGTCGTCGATAAGCACGTTGGCCGGCTTCACATCCTGATGGATAATGGGTGGTTTACTGCTATGCAGATAGTCCAGACCGGAGGCTACATCACTGATAAACTTCCACAGTTCTTTTGGATCCTTCAGGTTGCCGATGAGCATAGCAGCTGATCCTTGCTGACAGTAAGGAAGCACGAGGTAGGGCGTTTCCTGGTAAATGGAGAAATATGTCGGATGGATCAGGTTGGCATGATGACAGTTGAAAACGATCTTAAACTCATCACGAAACTGTTGTTCACCCTCTATATCCAAAGCATTCTTCGGCCGGTAAATCTTAATGGCGACACGCAAGCCTTGTAGCTCATCAAGTTCCTCATCGGTAAGAGGCTCCGGCTGAAACAGTCGTTCGCGGTCATTCACTGTATTGGCATCCAAGGCGAGCCATACATCTGCCGATCCACCCTCTGTGCTCAATGGGCGCAATAGCTTATAACGTCCATCGAAAAGTTCGCCCCTTTGGGCAATTTGTCCTAAATCAATCATTGCTCAGATTATTTTAGTTGAATCTTTTCTCCTTCTTTTAACTGAGAAAAAATATCTTTATTATTCATTTTTGCTAAATTAGCATATTTTATTCCAAACTCCTGTGAGATGCCGTAGAGGGTATCTCCTTTCTTGACACGGTAGAAGTCTTGTGCCCCCGTATATTTGTTCTTTTTCTTTGCGATAAATACGATATCTCCCTCATGGATATCCTTCTCACTGGCTACCTCATTATACTCCAACAGTTTCTCTTTCGGGATATCATATTTCATGGAGATGCTCGACAGCGTCATGCCGGGATATAAGATGGTGCAACGCACATCATTGATGTCAACGACATAACGTTTTACGGCATTGGCAACGGCCTCTTCCTCTTCTGACAACTCATTGTCATCAGCCTGGCAAGAAGCGTCGAAGGTAGCCTTCTGGGTGGCCGTGGCCTTACGGGTGATCACTACGGTCTTACCGGCACGCAGCTTGACACCTCCGTTTAGGTTATATAGTTTATATGAGTCGATAAATCCTATGAGTGCCATGGCATAGGTGGTGGCTGTGGCATAACCGGCTTTCTGCAGACCGATGGCCCAACCGCGATAGTCGTAGACACTCTTGGAGAACAGACTGCGGTAACGACTGTTGTTCTTTAAGAAGAGCGAGTGGTCGCGAAAGGACTCCGCCGCACTGCTATATACACGGAAACGACTCTTGTTCGGTTCGTCATCCCATGCCTGATAGATAGGCCCTGTCCATCCACCGAAAGCCTTAATGCCGAAATGGTTGTTGGCATTGCGTGTCAGACCACTACGTCCGGCACCCGACTCAAGGATACCTTGCGCCAGTGTGATGGTGGCCGGTATACCATACTGTTTCTCCTGATCGAGTGCGATATCCTTATACTTATTGATATAACTGAGGATATCAGCGGATGACTGCGCAAAGACAGTCATCGAGGAAAAGAAAAGTACGACGACCATTAAAAGTGTCCGAGCACTCAGATTGTCGGTCTCGAGGGTGGGGCGGTTCATAGTCTTATAGTCTAAGGAATCATCCCTGAAGTTCTTCTCTGCTTGCAAACTCCAGCGGTACAGATCATCAATCTTAATCTCTGTATCGATATCCAACTCTCCCGTAACTGTAAAATACATATTTTGTTGAAAGGCTTTTACGGCCTCTATGGTATCGTCATCATACATACCGTTCTCACGGATCAAGTTCCAGTCGTAATGCAGGAATGTACGAATGGTATTCAATTTATGCTGAATCTCCTGTGTTCTCCTACTGTCGTATGAGGTCAGCTTAGGATAGATGGGATTTTCGCTGTTATACTCCATATCAGTTATCTAAGTTTTTCAGTGTTACGATGATAGGCATGGAGATACACGACTTATTCTGTATTCGTTGCCGGATAAGTGTGTCGAAGGATATCTTCACGGCATGCTCATAGTTATTACGGTCTTTGAACGAGATATCGATATACAGTCCTCTGCGCAGCCCGTGTTCTCCACCAGTGCCTTCTACACTGATCTTGGTGTAGATACGGTTAAATTCCTCCTTTCCGTATTCTGCTATGATCTCTTTCCTAAGGAAAGCATCAATGTCCATACGGGTGAAGAGTCGGTCGTTGGTCAGTGAGTAATAACGTAGCAGTTCATAGCGCTCGTCAGCAGAGGCCTTATCCGTGCCTCCCATACCAGAGACGACAACAGATGTTTTCTGCTCAACGCCTGGCAGGTTCTTGCATTCCATCATCTCTCCGACTCGAGGTGAATTGCCTAATACTCCCTTTGTGGTAATGAAACGCACGCTGGTATTCATCATGGCTGTAGAACTGTTCATGTTCTTCATTACATAGGTACCGCTGTCATACATAAACTGTCGGTTCTGCATGCCAACACCCTTTCCTAATTTGTTGATGGTCTCGCGCAGTTTCTTCAGCACTTCACCATCCTTGATGCCGTTGTATTCGATGAAGGCATAGTAATCATCGATAAAACGATTATACAGATTTCTTACATCACGGTAGAGGTCACCGTTGTTGTAACAGTTAGCCTCAAAGTCGCGTATGATAATATCATCTTTATTCATGGAGAACCCCTGTCGGTTAGATGCCGTGCTGGTCTCCAGGATATCCAGGAAGAATGAGTTATCTTCACCCTGCAACTTAGCAATCGGTTGTGCCTGAGTAAGCATCACGTTGTTTACTTCGATGTTTGTGACAGGTACAACACCTAATGAGACGGTGCAGTCGTCGGGTACCACATAACCGTCGGGGAAGTCGAGCCGCAACCAGATGGTGTTCTGTTTAAACAGATCGAGTGTCTCATTCTCCAACCATTTCTGGAACATCCGTGGATAGGCACGATGCTTGAAGATATCACGATCTTTCGTGCTATCCGTAATATAGAGCAGTGATACATCAGAGATGTTTTGCAGACTCTCTTTCCAGTTTTCGATGAAAGAAAAGAAATTGCCTGACACTTGTTGTGCGTCAAAAGGATCGGCCATCTCTATCTTCTCCATTTCCGACATCGTGGCAAAGTCTATCTCTGTACAGTCTGCCCCGGCATAGACATGTTCGGGAACGATCCCCTTTGTTCCTTTGAGCATGATAGATAATCCTTTCAGCATGTTCACCTCCATGGGGGTAGTAATTCCTATCCACAGGGTATTGGGCATATCAATATTCACAACAGTCTTGCCTCCTCTACAACTCATCTGCCGGTGATTAACCAGGAAAAGGTCTTTGTAAGGCAGTAAGGTTGTGTTGAAGATGGGGATATATTTCAACTGTGCATCCTTCATGGGCGATTTATATTCGAACGATGCTCCCGTCTCTATGACGAATGGATTGTCATTGTCTGCGTTCAGTTGTGGTTGGATAAGACAGATAGCCGGCATGGCATTCACCTCTTTGCGGGGGATGAAGTCTGTGCAGAACCGTTCCACGATACGTTGAAGGGTGCCGTCGGCATAATCCTGTATCTTAGCCGTCTCACTAACCAGTGCCACGAGCATGATCTTGGCCATAGGATCCAACCGGTATATATCAACAGCTTCCGGAAGGATCTGCTGCATGGACTCTATCGTCTCATTGATTCTTTTCTCTAAGTCTACATCCATGATTTTAAATTTGTCGTTTAACGGTGGGCTCCACTAAGAATACCACAACCTTGCGGTAAGGACGGAGAACGCCCAGTCCATCGTCTATGCCTCCTTCAACAATCACATTTACAGCATATTTCGAAGCAACGCGGCGCTTGCGACGCTGTTTCTCGGATGCCGCATTCAGTTCGATGTTTACGGTGACATTCTTCAGCATGGGCTCGTATGCTGCCAGACTCTGTTTGATACTGTCCTCACATTCTTTCTTGGTCACTTCATTATAGAGACTCGTTGTCTTCGCTCCTTGACTGGCATTGAACTCACGATAGTGTACGTTAGAGAACTCATGATTCCAATATTCAAAGCCAAAGTCGGGGTCTGCCTCAAAGTCTCCACGCGGTGTGAAGACGATGAGTTCTACCAGATTATCGAGCATCATGATACGGTTATCAATGTCGCGCCGAAGCTTTGTGCCCGAGTCTGTAAACTGTAAGGGGGTACTGAGGAATCTCATATCTGTTTACCTTCCCAGAAACGTCTTGGATCGGGTTTTGGGGGTTCTGGCTTTGGAGGCTCCGGTTTCGGCGGTTCTTCTTTCTTGAGCAGACTGAACTTTTCTATCTTCTCATTGATGGCATAGCACATGCCCAAGCCCTGTTTGATGCGTAGATAAGCAATGCGGTAATTGAATGGTACTCTCGTATAGTTACGGAAGACCTCTGCATCCTCTAAAGAGAGCACTTCATCCAGGTCGCATGCACAGGTAAAGGCTCCAATGACGCGCTGAACACATGACAGCAGTTGTTGTGGAGTCATTACCTCTTGCTCGGTATTGGCAGTGATCAACATCTGTTGTACTACAGGCCAGTAGATACTGATAGCATCATGGGCACCAGTGTCGATCTGGTTTCTGGTCTTGCTGTCGATACTTTGTAAGAGGGAGATAAACTGACTATGCAGTTCCATGTATTTGTTATGGGCTGACAGATACAGACAGGGAGGTACGAAGTTCACGCTGTCTTCCCGCCATCCTTCATCATATACGATACGTGCAATAGGCACAGAATGATGGTTGATGGCTTGGTGCGGACCGATGAGTGAGAAGGTGTACGACGGTTCCATATATCCGTTGACACTCTCTTTCCAGTCGTCGGGATCTACGCTGATGATCAGGAACAGTTCTTTGGCATCGTCTATATCGGGTATCTTGACACGGGTGTCAAACGAATTGGCATACTGTGTGTTGAACCTTACATCAATGATATCACCAGCACAGGTGACGGCCATACATGTGAGTAACTCCACTTCCACAAATCCTCTCGAGATACTCAGTGACAACTGGAAGGGATAAGCGGGAGTATACAGTCCGAACCGTCCACCTGCAGCTACGGCCACAGCATGATTGATAGATTCCTCCATGTATTGGTCGGCAGCGAGCAGCACCTCATCGGTGAGACGCATACCTTTTTTCCAACTGATTCTTTTTGGCATAAGTATGTTATTATATATTTGTATTATAGTTTAAATAGTTGTAGATCTTATCATCGTTCAGTCGAAGAGGTGGATAGTCTTGCGTAATCTGGAAGGATATCTCTTCTTCAATCCCTAAGAAATAGTCACGCAGGAACAATCGTAACTGATCGATCTCTTCTACGAACTCGATAAAATGCTCATCGCATTTCTCGTCTGCCCAGTAGAATATTTGATAGACAGCCACATTCTCCTCGTATTGATTATCAACGTAGCAATCGCCTACAACAGTATCAAGCTTGTTATCATAACGTGGTTTCTCATCGTGCATCTTACAGTCTTGCTGAACGACATCGATACGAAGATTTTCTTCTAAGAATATCTTTCGCAACAAGTACGTCAGTAAGGTACGATTACCCCGGATATGCTTGCATTGAGGTAAGAAGGCTATCAACTGACGAATGAACCGATTCCCTTTCTGTTCTTCTGTCAGTTCATCGCCAATAATCTGTTGCATGACAACATCCCCATGAGTGTACTCTTCGATCTTCTCTCTGACACTGGCACGCAGTCTTATGAGCTGTACGTCGATGGGGGAGAAGAATTTGAATGCGTCGGCCTTCTCTTGCTCTTGTTTGTCTACCTCATTATGAAAAGCCTCACTTTCGTTGTTGACAGGAAGATTGTCAAAGCGGTCTATGGGATGGAACATATACTCTGGCAGAGCATTGTAGATACTCATCCTTCCTAAGGTGGCATGGATAGCCTCCTTATCCACCATTTCTTCCAGTTCTATGATATCACGGTAGGAATTGCGCTTGTGCATTCCTTGCAGGGAAATTCTGAACATACCCTTTGGGAAATAGTTCAGCAACAGTTCTGCATTAATATCCGTAGGGAGCTTATGTGGTAGCATAACGTATCATATTTTAATAGCTGTCGGCAGAGAGCTCTACATAGGAGATGCCTTTTTCGGTAGATACCTGAAGGACATCGAACCGTGGAATACCGATCTGCATAAGTGTCATATCCTGATAGGGGAAACGGTCGTCGATATTCTCAAAGAAATGTTTGTGGATAAGGGTGCGATAGCTTAGTTGGCGCAACTCCTTGTTTTTCTTGATATAGTGATCCAGTTGTGACTCAGGAATCATTACCTCAAACTCTTTCTGCGGATGATCTGTGGCGATAACATCGATAAACTTGTTGTTACACATATTGATCTCCACCTCTTCTGCCTTTAGTATCTCTTTCAACTTCTTTATTGTCTCCCTGACGGTCATCGTGGCAGACAGTGAATCACAAGGGATGATATCCGTCCACTGTTCATGCGCCGGACAAATTTTTTTCCAGGAGGATATCTTATAGATATTCATGGCATTTGTCATACCCTCGTAACGAAGCATCTTACCTTGTAGGGTTTTGAAGGGAGTAGGGGTAGTGTCATGATCTTCTTCACCAGTGGTATCCATGTGGATAATCTTCATCGCCTCCTGTACCTGTAAGGCACCGACAATAGAGGCACTGATAGGAGTAGTGGCAACACGTCCTTTTGATGTCTGTGAACGAACGACATCTGCACACCCTGTACGGAGCATGATGTGGTTGAACTCATCACGTGACAGACTGCACTCATAACAACTGATACCGGGCGCATAAACCTTAACGACGCCTGTCAGGTTCTCGATACTGCCGTCGATCCAACTCTTACCAGCACGCAGTGCCAAACGGTTGAGTTGATAACGGGCGATACGACTGTCCAGACAACCGATAATCACATCTACTGAACGGTAGATTCCGAAGCCTACCTCAGAGAACAGGTTGCCGACGATTGGGGTGACCTCGATCTGAGGATTGATCTCACGGGCGCGCTTGGCTACGATATCCGCTTTATAAGAATGGTTGTAGGCATCCTCCTCACGAAAGAGTACAGACCGGGTCAGGTTAGATAACTCAATCTGATCGAAGTCAACGACATAGATATGTCCGACACCGAACAAGGCCAGGTTCTTCACCACCTCATTACCCAAGGCTCCGCACCCGGCAACAAACACCCGAGCGCTCTTCACCTTGTCTTTCTTGAACCAGGAGAGAAGCGTATAGACACCATCTCCCCATTCATACTTTTCTTTTTCCATGGTTATGATTCTACATACTCGAAGACTGTATCACCAACCGTAAAGGTATCACCGTTATTCAGTATGACAGGCTTGCCGGCTGGCAGGCTTGTACGCACATTGAATATCATACCTTCTGCCAGAGGACTGAGCATGGGCAGTGCACGTGCTGTGTCGATATACAACTGTGCATGTTCATCGGCTACCTTGCTCGCTTTCTCCCAGTTCATCTGGATCTCACAGTCGTTGGTCTTACCGATGGTTACCTTGTTACCACCACCGGTGGCATTCATCCACTTATGAATAGGTATGCGCTGACCGGCTTTCATGCCGTTCTTGATGACGAGGAAGTAACGCTCTGCCAACATACGGACAGTTACCAGTGAAGCACCGAGACCACCACCATAGATGATGAAGTCGAGCAACATGTTCAACCAACCCATACCAGAACTGATGGCACCACCGAAGTAGAGCACGATGAAGCCGATAACTGCCGAGATGCCACCGCCGATAAGTGCACTCTTGGTCGGAATAGACGACTTGATCGTCAGACTGAGTGTCACGCAAATGGAGAATAGTATATATGCCGGCAGTGAACAATACCAAGGAATATAAGTGGTGCCTACTGCGGATAGGAGCAGACAGAAGATAATGCCACCCACCAACATGGCCAGGAAACCGATCAATCCGGAGAGCAGTGACAGGCCGATAATCTTCATATAGACCTTGGCATCCTTCTTTCGATATTCATCATTATAACGGAAGACTAACGAAAGGAAGAATCCTAAGAGCAGACCGACAGTCAGCAAGGCAGATACCTTGGCACCACAATCGGTCAGCATGCTTGCTTTCTGGTCTTCATTCAGATAGAAGGTGTTGGCAATGGCTCTTCCTAATCCATCAAACATACCACGACCGGTAAACTCAAAGATGATCCAGCTGACAAGACCTGCCAATACACCGGCTAATGTCTGATAGGTGTCACGAAGTGAGGCAGCACTGAACATCTCCTTCACATCCACATGATCCTGAATACCTTCCTTACAGTTCTGACCATATTCCACACACTTATATCCATTTTGCTGCCAGCATCCCACATGCATGATATGCTTACATCTCGTCACTACCATCTGACCCGGTTGGATATCCTGACGACAGTAGTGGCAGATACGACGTGTCACACCTTCTTCAGCTACGTAGGGCTTGTAGTATTTATGTGCGAAGGTCTTCGACTTGATAAACGGGATAAGCACCTTCATGATGAGGAAGAAGATGGCGAAGGTTAATAAGGCTACCAAAAGGGCCACTAAGAGTTTTGTGATGGCACTACCTGCACTCTCCTCATGTACAGGCCATGGAGTCTCGGCAGAACCGATGGAGTATTCTCCAATACCAGCCTCACTGCCTTTCCATTCAGCAAGATAGTCTACCTTACCAGTATAAGTCTTGTCATCGGTAGCCTTGTAGGTGAAGGCGAAGTCGTACATGGCATCGCTCACTACCTCTTGGAAGTTGCTAAGCACATTACTGATGTCGGCCGAAGGTCTGTAGGCTCCTTGTCGGTCAGCCAACACCTGTCCTTCTGCATTACGTGGAGCTGATACACCCTTTAGGGTTAGTTCTACATTCTCATCAACACCTTCTCCAGTATAGTAGAAGGCGAAGACCTTTGGCACCATATTCGTAGCGTTGGCCTGATAGTCAGTTACCTCTATAAATGAGATCTGCTCATCCTCGGGGCGCATCTTACCCTCTGTGAAGATAAAGAGCAGGTTCTTGTCTTTTGCCTGCATGGCACGACGGTTAATGCTCGCATTCTTTACATAACCACCTTTTGTGCGGACGGCATCCTCCAGTTCAGCCTTCTGATTGCTGAACTCAGCTAACTTGGAATAGAGGGCACCATAGAAGAATTTCTTGTCGGAGTGGGTCATGAACTTATCCTTAAAGTTGGCAAGATTCTTCTTTGTCACCAACTGACTGGAGCTTACCTCTTCACCGAAGAAAGAGAGGAAGACACAACTGTCGGGTGCACTCTCTACCAGTTTACCGAAAGCATCAAAGATCTGTCCTTTTCCAGCCTCTGGAATACTTAGGTCGACAAGCACAGAGATGGTGTAGTCGCTGGGGATACGCTGTCCGGTACTCAAAGAGAATATCTTTCTCCTGTCGGGTGTGATGGGAGCTCCATCCTCGTTGATGACAAGATGTTTCTCCAGTTGACCGACGGAGATATCTTTGGCGGGCTTTCCGTTGCTGTCGAGAACCTTCAGATAAAGGGTGACACTGTCTTTGCCCGTTCCATATTCGTATTTCTTGTCACAGAACTGTATCTTCGATACATCTTGTGCACTGGCCGTAAAGACAAATGCAAGCAGTACAACAAAGGCTAAAATATATCGTTTCATATCTTATCTATTTTTTTTGGTCCATAATTTCAAGTCTTCGAGCTTCTGAATGCCGTAGCAGCTCTCATAGCTGCACAGGTCGTCGGCCATCACAGGGATGGAAGTGAGCATACCGTCGGTCGGCGTGTATACCAAGACAAATTTGTATTGTCCGATCTTGTCTCCGATGATTTTCCGTACAGAAGGAATACTGAGGTGTGGGGTAACCACGAAACAGCCCAGGAGTTCGAGATTCTCCTCCTTGTCATTGTCAGAGAGACGTTCGGCGATGTACTCTGTCAACTGGTCTTTTTTGTTGCTCTGACCATGGATGATACCGGCGATACCGTTTGTCTGATTACTCAAAGACATACAGATATCCACGATCATATCCCTACTCAGATTGATGCCGAAACATGCGGTAGTATGTTCTTTTGACTCCGCCAAGGTGTTGAAATAAGGAGCCACAACCTCTGTCGGCCTTTCTTCTTTCACCTCTTCTTTCGCCTCTATACTCTTCTGAGCCCATGCATACCATTCTTTCAGGGAATATAATATCTTTAGGTCATTCCTTGAGTTGAGCGTCATGTCACGGTGATAGGTGAACACACCGGTCTCCATAGTAGGTGTCAGCGTGTCGATGACGAGTGCGGTAAGGAACTTCGGATGTTGTGGGTGCTTCAACTGATCCTGCACATTACTGTCGGCATTGCTGAAGAATACCGTGAGTCCCGGGTGGGAGTGTACCCAACAGGTAAGATCATATTGTAGGTTGGTTTCACGACGAAGCTTACGCAATGTCTCCAAGACCCTGAGCTTGATCTTTCCACCGAAGTTCAGTTCGTACTCATCGAAGACGGCATCATCACCTGGCAGCACTACCTGTTCGAGTGAAACATAATACTCACTGTTCTCTGCATCATATACCCAGCGGCCTAATACCATACATCCATATTCTTTCGCATCTTGAGGACTCTCCAAGTCAGGCAGATACATATTATAGATATCCATCACGCAGGTATCTTTGATATACATTCTGCGCACGGCTGACTCGTAACAGCAGTCCTCCAAGTCGATCTTCATATAGTGCGGATTGTCGATAACATCCTCCAGACTCTGTTTCTTGAGGATTGTTGCTGTCTTACGACGAACCACGATACCGGGTTCGTTGGGATTAGCCTTATTAGGACCTCTGTTTATATTCGTCGTGTTGACAACAGGAGCTGTCTTTTTCTTTTTCTTCTTAGAACTGCTGATGATGGCCCAAATGATGAGTAATGCCAGGATACCTCCTGCGATGGCAAGGATGGTGGTGAGAGGAAGTTCTCCACCAGCCCCTTTGTCATTGTCATTCAGTTCACGCTCTAAAACGTTTAAGTTGGTTTCCAACTTGGCCAGCTTGTCATAGACGATGTTTTCCAAACTATCGCGACAAGCAGTAGTGTCGGAAATCAGTTTCCCGCTGTACTGCGTCATAAACTGATCAATAACTGCTGAGGTACCTGCTTTCTGATTTTTCAGTTCTTCCTCCTGAGAGGCAACAAACTCCGTCAGGTTATTCTCCTGGATATATCCTTTTCGGTCTTTCCAGTGCTGCAGTTTATCAATATGTTCCGTTACTTCGTCGTTGAGGCTTTGTAAGGTTGCTTCACTGAAGTACGGAATATCTTCCAGATACTGTTTGAAGTTTTTGATAACCTCTTCAACGGTTACGGTTTGTGGCACGTTCCTATAACTATGCCTGATTCTTTTCTGCGCCGATACCTGCAGACTGATCGTCAGCATGACGGCCACTAGGGTTACTATAACTTTAATTCTTTTCATCATAAGTCAGATTATCCTAATGTTCTATGATTTCTTTGGTGTGTTGCCAGATCTCTTTTGCAGACGCTTATACTTCGAGGGAATCTGGTTGTTTAATGACGACATCCCTCCTGGCGTGATGGAGATCTTGGGTGCAGCTTCTGTCTCTGTTCCAGGAGCCTGTCCTCTCTTACCGGCAAGGATCTCGCGCAAGCGTTGTTGTGCGGCCTTGCTTTCTTCTGATACCACACGTCCTGTGGGTTGCTGAACGTCCTGCGCCTGAGCTGCTTGTGTCGCCTGTTGTTCTTGTGGCGTTTGCACATTCTGCTTACCAGACATCTTATCCGCTACGGCCTGTTTGGCTTGGTTCGTGGCATTGTTCAGTTGCTGATTAGCCTTCTGTACTTGCGCATTAATACCTCGCTGCACCTCGGCTTGGACTGTCTGCTGCATCTGTTTGCCTATCTGTTCCAGTGGACCGCCCATCCCTTGTAGTGGATTACCCATCTTTGCCATGGGATTAGCCTGGTTGGCCATGTTCTGGATGTTCTGCATCATCTGCTGCTGCATCTGTTGCTGCATCTTCTGCATCTTGTTGTTCTTGATAGCCTGGAATATCTGCTTGCCTCCCATTAGCAGGGCAAATAATCCACCAAGACCACCGATGAGCCACATCATATTCTTCTTGTCCTTACTGGCGGTCTCTGCCTGAGCGGCTTGAATGGAGTCTTGACGGGCTTGTGCAGCCTGTGCCTGAGCTGCTTGTGCCGCGGCAGCGGCTGCTTGTCCGGCATCACTCTGCTGCTCTAACTCCTGTTTCTTCTTGTCGTAAGCGGCAAGGGCGTCATTGATTTGTTTCGTTACGGTCTCATCCGTAATCTTAAAGCGTAGTTCTCTCAGCATAGATGCCTCATGTGTAAGTTCCTCGGGAAAGGGGAACTTTGTGGCATTCTCCAACATCTGGTTGAGTGAGTTGATACGGATGGCTGCCTCGTCAACAGGTGATACACCTTCGTCGATGAGTTCTTCAGAAGAGATGACAACTTCTCCACCGGCACTATTACCGGCCGATGCTCCACCTGCTGCTCCTCCTGTCTTAGCCGATTTAGCCTTGATCTTCAGTGCTCCGCATTGGGCGAATACCTTATAATGTCGCTTTCCCTCGTAATGTGCCAGATACAGAGGTATCGATAGTTCTGATTTGTCAGATGAGACATTAAACTGTAAGGAGGGATTGTCGTTCAACAGATAATAGCCGTCTGAAGAAGTGGAATATTGAACGTCAGAGGGAACCATGAAGGCAGAGGGAGTCATGCCGTCGAACTTGATATCCCGGTAGTTACCGGTACGGTCGAAGATCACGACAGCCACCTCATCCAGTTTCTTAAATTTCTTCAGGTTACCCTCGCTCAATTTCTTCTGTACTTGGTTGAACCGGAGCCCCAGTTGACTGCCGTTCAGCGTCTGACTGTAGCTGACAATGATCCGGTCGCCCTGTGCAGAGAACAGCGTGTCCTTCATCTCTTTGGCGGAGATGCTCATACTGAATGTCAGTAAGAGGAGGAACGCACCATATCGCTTCATCGGCCCTATTATCATAGGCTGTTTATACGGTTGTAACGTTCTACGATCTTATTCTTATAGTCACCGCCCTTCTTCCATTGTGCAGCATGCTTGCTGCACTTGGTGTCTGTACAACAGTTGTAGAGAGCGTTTACCTGTGACATCACACTGGCCTTGGCCTGCTTGCGGTTACTACTGCTGTAAATCCTCTTGTAGAGGTCGTCCAGTCGATGATAGATCTGCTGCAGAGACAATCCACAATAGTTGCATCGATGACCGGCAACAGGTGTTCTGTGGCGACCACAGTCACGCTCTGCAAACTCTACACCGTCGAGCTTGGATTTCAGGGCTTCATAACGACGATAGCCTGCGTCATTGCTGTTCCAACCATGAGAACTGATGATACCGTCGATCTTCTCCTTCAGCGCATCAATACGTTTCTGGTAAGCGGCTTTCTGCTTATCCACAGACGTGCCATGACTCTTGTTCGGACAAACACCCGTATTGGTAATCTCACGGATGAGCCGTTCACAATCGGTGTTTAACTGTACATACTCAGCGCTGGGCTTCAGCTCTGCCTCGATATTCAGTTCAATGACCTGTTTCTCCAGCAAGATCAACTTCTTGCCTTTATATTTGGCGATATATACAGGTAGGGTGACCACCTTAGTGGCTTCGTTCTCTACCTTGATCGCCGGCAACATCTGTTTGTCAGAAGGACGCAGTTGCATGACCGTACTCATCTGCTCACTGAACGGATCAATAACGCGTTTTCCCTTTGTACCCCCGAAGGTCTTGTCGAACTGCATCTTCGGTGACATCTTCTTTGCTTGTTTCTCCGTGTAAGAACGGTCAAAGAGGATCAGTACCTTTGACTCACTCAGGTTCTCCAGTTCGATGCTTACCTCACCTTCACCGTCGCTGACCTCATTCAGATTGATGAAGATGTTACAGTACGACAGACTGATCATCTCCTTGTTATGGTCGTTGCTCAGCGTAACCTTTCGCTGTTCGTCTGCCCTGGCACCTAATGCCATCAGACAGAGCAACATACATATAATCGTTTTTCTCATAGTCATTCTTCTTACACCTTAATTATATTATATACTCAGTGATCTTTTCTTGGGAGCCTCAGATTCCTGCTTGGGTGCTTCTACGGGCTTAGGAGCCGGTGGCACGGGCTTATCCTGTGCGAATTTTACCCATCCGTTGGGCTCACCTTCCTCGCGTACCCACTCGGCAACTCCCTGATCCTCGGGATAAGGATAGGTATTCTGTGCATGATACATCTGATATTTCAGATAGCGCTCCACACGTAATACTAAGTCCTTGATAGATGCCAGTACGCCCATCTCCTTGATGGTCAGACAGACATGGCCCTTGAAACTACCGGAATAACGGATATTGGGATGCCAGATGTCTGACAGGAATGTGAAGATAGGATTACCATCGGCAGAGGGATAGTTATTCGGTAGCACGACACTCATTCTATGCAGGTCGCCGAAAATCGGCTTGCGGGGCTTCTCCTCACCTTCCACACCGATGATGCTCTTGCAACGATACAGTATCTCATACTCGGTGGGCAGGCCGGTGGGAGTCTTCCTGCGGATGATATACGACAGGGATGGCTTGAATGGATTGGCACTCTCTCTCTTACGTTTCTCGCAGAGGGCGTCTAATTCTTTCCACTCCAGGAACAGGCGGGCGTCACGACCTTTCAGGTCTTTCTCGTTTATCTTACTGATGGCTGGATTCATAAGTCTTGATTTGAAGTTCTACATGATGAATAATATTATCCTGCGATAGGTACAGAGATTAGATGCAGATGATCCAGAGGTTGGATGTCGTAGTCGATCAATGCCATCTCGCGACCATCCTCATCCTCAAACTCCAATACGGCAGGCTCCTCATCGCCATCCATCAGTTTACCCAGGAGGTATTGGATAGGATTACCACCGTTGTCCATCTTTGGCAGTTCAAACACCTGGATGATACTCTCGATCTGCTCACGAACCGTCTTGTTCGGGTCGGATACCTTTACTTCAATCTCGTCGTACGCCGTACCGTCGATAGTCAGCATGACGATAAACTCTTCCTGATAAAATTCTTGATCTGTCATATCGTTATTCTTTTTATTTATGTTATTATTTGATTCTTTGTTCTTTCATTCTTTTTATGGTAGGTGGTGGGGTGGGGTTACCAATCCCAGGCACCGTCTTCCTGATCGAAGTTTTCGCTGCGATAAAGTTCGTTGTCATTGAGGAATACCAGTAACTGATAGGTATCTGCAGGCATTATCTGGGGTGTCTGTATTTCCTCACTCTTGAAGACTATCTCGTATCTATTGGTTCGTGTGTCTATGCGGAGCATGATATCTGCTTTTTCAACAGCATTTATCATGAAATACTGTTTAAAGAACTGTGGGGCAGCTTGCTCATCAAACCAATAGTATATAGAGTAGTTGTCATTTCCTACCTGCCAGTTAACACATAGGCGTTTGGGGCATCCTGCCTCATGGTATCTCAGCAAACCGTCATCGCACAACACGTCGTGTGTGCCGTCAAACCGTTCTTCAGTGATGTCATCGAAATCCAGATCATCATAAAAAAGATCTTCCACATCATACGATTGCCACTGCTCTCCGTCGTAGTACTCCTCCAATCCTATATAACGGTAACGATATTGTTTCATCCAGTCGTTATAGAGGTCAATGGGGGGGAGCCCTTTTTCTTCCAGATGAACTTTGATGTCTTCATTCTGTTCAAGGCTCAGCCTGCAATACTCTTCCAGACTTACTCCTTGGAGATAGTCTCTTATCTGCTCCTCGTCAATCTCTTCCCCCTTAAACCAATGAAGTAACGTAGAATGATAGTTGCCTCGTAACCACACCGCGACACCTCCATAAGGGGCTATACCTACAACGATAAACTCATAGAGCGGTTCTCCGTTTTTATCTTTCCGTTGCCAAAGTCGCTCTATCTTCTCCTTATCAAGCGGCGCCTCCAGCGCGTATGCTTTCTTTTCCGTCATGGCGCCCCATTTAAGACTGATGCTGACGGGCATCGAGTAGGTGTGCTTGCTGATAACAATATATGATGTAGCATCACCCCAATCGCCTCGTCTGAAGTTACCACGGTTGATCATACGTGACTCCTTTCCTTCTTCAAGATTCAGGAATCCCCGGAAGACCACTACAGGGTAGTAGCGGGGCATACACTCAGAAGTCTGATAGGCGTAATCCATAGACTATTCGTTAACATACGGAATTGTCGGAGCTTTATACTTATCCGACACTCCCTGTCGATCAATATTCTTGTTATATATCGATACTTCAGCCAGTCCGACAGAGACAGAAGTGGTTAAGAAGGATCTGATGTTATTGCTGGATTCCAAGAAATTGATGGCCTTGATACCCATCTGATACCTTCTTTGTGCTTCATTATTTATATAGTTTGCAGCTTGATTTCTCGCTACAGCATTTTCGGTAACTTGTTTTAACGAAGCGTCTGCTTCAGCTGAAGCTGCTTTAGCCGCATCTGCTTTGGCTTGCTGTGCTGCAGCATGCCCTTCTGCGTTCGAGGCTTGCTGGGCTGTCTTTGAGGCCTTCTTCTTGGCAGATTTTTTAGCTCCTTCTTCAGCAGCAGCTTCCGCTGCTGCTTTAGCTTCTGCTCTTTTTATGGTTGCATTTTCAGTAGCATTCTGTGCCGTTCTTTCCGCAGCTTCTGCTGCAGCCTTTTTCTCTGCTGCAACAATTTCTGCAGTAAGTATTTGATCTGCTCCCTCTGTAGCAACTTTTTCTGTCATTTTTGCAGTATCATCAGCATATTTTGCGGCATCATCCACATTCTTAACTAGTAATCTTTCCACAACATTTCCTCCCCCCTTCTTGGCGGCCTCAACTGCAGCCTTACCGCCTTTGAAGTAGTTGCCTCCAGTCAATGTCAAGACAGCACCGACAGTGGCATTTACACCATGACTTACGGCATAGTTTTTTTTACGTTGCATCTCTTCAGTCATCCATTTATCCTGCCAACCGATTACATTCCCATTTTCGTCGTAGATAGGCACATCCTCCCCGGTGGCTCCTTCAACAAAGAATTCCACATTGTTTTCTACGCTTTCCGCAGCATGTAGGGTGGCGTCAATTGCACTTACGGCCGTTCCGACTATAGGAACTGCGCTGCCTACTCCAAGAATCTCATGCCTATCTTCCCAGAGAACATCTTTCGTCTCCTTGATGGCAGGAGTTTGCGTGTTGGCAATTGTATATGCAACTCCTACGCCTGGTATGGCTCCTACGACCGTATCAGCGGCAGTATCTAATATGGCATGTATAATAGGTGCATCCTCTCCGTAATCTTTCTTCAGGTGTTCATAGTAACTCTCATCTGAGTCAGAGAGGGCCCAGTCCCAAAATTCATTCCATCCCATAGTTAACTCATTTGAAATGTCTGACAGTAGATCTCTGTGTACGTCCCAAGTATATATCGTAGAACTACTATTTTCCTTTGTCTATTTAATAGTCGAGATCAAGTAATTCCAGTTGCTTCTTCTCTTTCTTTTCATCAGTGGCTTCACTTGAAGCACTTTTTGTCTTTGGCGCAGCAGGTGGGGTGTTTTTATTTAGGGTTTCCGTGTCAACATCGAGCAACTCCAACTGAGTCGTCTTCTCCTCACCCTTGCTTTTTTTATTCTCTTTAGTGCTGGCAGATTGATCTTTAGCCTTCGAACTGCCACCTGATTCTTGTGACGGTATAAAGGGTGCCTGAATGATCTTGATCTCGTAGGCACCACAGTAGTCCACCTTTACGGTCCATCCCTTACTGGTATATTGTGAAAAATACGATGAATACTTACTATTGACAAATGAACTGAATGATGGGTCTTTAATCTGATCTGCCATCGTTTTGTCACACACGAAATGGGCAGCATAGATAAGATCCTGACATTCTGTATCAGAGCCTAAGATGAAGTGAAGCTTTACCTTATCGTATCTATCCTTGTAAAAACATATTTCTCTGTTGATATTCACCATGGTGACATCCATCAGATACATCAGTTGTTCATCGTCATCTACCTCACCGGTATCCAAGTTGATGACCAGTTCGCTGCAATCAATGAACAGCGACTTGTTGATCTTGTTCTTATTGAATTTTCCTTTCTTCCACACAGACTTGGAGGGCTTTACCATCCACACAGACTCGTATTGTTTTCCATCGATGGTAAATTTACTGTGCTTGTAAGTCTTCATCATGTCTTCAGGTATGATGGAAAAGAGAACACTAATGTAAACATCCTTGTCCTTCCCCTTTTTTTTCGGCTGATCCTTCTGTGATGTCCTTTGCTTTGTTGGTGCTCCTTTCCCTCCTGTCATGGCGGTATAGTGGTAATTTTTAGTTAATTATTTTTTGTTTTTTCCTTTGGAAGAACCTTGATCAGATGTCTTCTCATTATCCTCAGAAGAAGTGCTGGTGTTGCCTGAAGAATCGTTTTTTAAATAATCCATGGCGCCACCAAGTTGTAACTCGGCAGTATAGGCATCAAACATGGCATCATCGCCGTAGGCTTGTTTACTGGTCTCGCTCATCGCAGTTTTTGCATCATTGTATTCCTTTTCCTTCGCTATCCACTGCTCACGGGCCGCATCTGCTTTGTCATCGTACTCAGCACTTTTCTCGAATATCTTAGCGGCCGTATCCTCATGCCCATGCTCCTTATTCCATTGGCCGGCATGAACCCAAGCGTCAGCCTCGTCCCTGTTGATCTGCTCCTCTTTTTTTAGTGCATTCACCTCTTCGCGTTTCTCTCTTGTCTCCGCCTTGGAAGCTTCATGCGCGTTGATAGCCTCCTGATGTTTGTCTAAGGTATCCTGTGCATCCAGAGTCATCTGTGTCGTATTCGCCTTTTGCTCTGCGGCAGCTCTGTTGTCCTCGGCAGTCTGCTTTTGCTCTTTCAATTCATTATACTGATCCACATGGTCGCGGAAATCATTATATGCCTTACTTTGTTTTTCTGAGACTTTATCATATTCCTTCTGTGCTTTCTCTGCCTTTTCGGAAGCTACCTTCTCTTCTTTAGCTGCTTGTTTAGCGGTATTCTCTGCCTCTTTTTTCTGCTGATGGAAGAACTTAGCTGCTTCCTTGTCACCTCTTTGTTTAGCACTCTCCTCATTCCATGCAGCCATCTGAGCCTGATACTCAGCAGCTTCTCGTTTGTCGGCAGCGTCACTCTTTGCCTGATTGGCTGCATCGAGTTCATTTCTTGCGTTTGTTTGTTCACGACTAACCTTCGCCAGTTTGTCGCCTTCCTTGGATAATGCTTCTTGGTCTTTGGCTATTTGTTGTTCTAACTGCTCAACCTCTTTCTGATGTTGAGCCTGTTCCTTGGCGGCTTGATCATGAATGCCTTGCAGATCTTCTCTCGACATCTCTGAGGGTTGCTCTTTTGTAGGAGTACCCCAAACATATTTGTCGTTGACCGCTTGCATGGCAGCAGCTTGTTTCTGATCCGCCCGGTTTCTAAACTGTTCACTGGCCTGCATGGCCAGGGTGGCTTTCTCCAAATTACCTTGGGCAGCATATCGAGCTGACATTTCCTTCAATTGATCAGATGCAAAACGGTCGCCGTCACCAGCATGCTTAGCATCCTCAAAGTCGTGTTTATATTGCCAAATCTCATGAGGCTCCAGATCGGTCAACATCCAGTCTGGTTGTAAGTCTGGAAAAGGAATGTTGATTGGAGGTATAACTAGCGGCGGCGGACAAGGCATCTGTCCGTCGGTCGTAAAAGAGATCTGTCCGCCCCACATGCATACATTACAGTTGGAGCGCATTAATGCAGGTTGCCCTTGCACTAACACTTGGGGATTGCCCGGTATCCAAGGTGAGGTGATGGCGGGGATGCATGGCATAGGTGTCAACACGCCCATCGCTGCGGAGGTGGCTGCTGCGACAGTAGGATTAGACAGGGTGTTGCACATGCCGAAAGGCATGATGTTCACCATGGGGGCAAAGTCCATAATATTCCCCTTAGGCACATTGCTCAGCATCTCTGTCCGGCCCGGACTCGCCATAAACGATGAGGGGGCCATGCCGAAAGTGCATGTCATGATAGCACCTGTTACTACGTATGAGTCACCCATAATTATTTGTTATATTCTCTTTTCAAATCTTTTGTCAATCATCTTGGAGAGGATGCCGGTCATTGCTTCGTTGTCTTTTTCCTCCTGCGCCTTGATCATCGCAGGGGCATCGGCCACCAACACAAGGAACTGATCCGTCACCATGATGGCCCGGTCTATGAGCTCCATCTTCTCCTCATCCCCTTTTTCAGCGATGCGGCTGAACAACGAGAGTTCGCTGTGCTTATCGGGATAGGCAAGGATAAACTGCGTCAGGGCTTCCGCCAAGGTCACGGTGTCGGAGTGAATGCTCAGCACTTTTTGCTTCAATTCGCGAGCCACCGTCCGGGCTTCGGGATTCTCTGTGTCAACGGCCTCTTTCAGGTCTTTGGTCATCTCAGCCATCCTCCTGTCATGCCGCTCAAAACTACTGGCTGTCCTGTTACAGCAGGAAGGAACCTTTTTCTCCTCCAATGCCAGAAATATCTCAGGTGTGACTTCCTCGGAAACGGTCTCTAAGACTGTTTTCAATGCCCTGAACACATCCGTCACCTCATGAAGTCGATGGATGGAGACCCTGATGCCTTTCGGCAGACGCTCCTTGGCATTGTCCCTGAGTTCTTCAAGTTGCTCGATCCAGCCATTCACGATCTCGGTGAGCTTTTCCATCGTTTCGATCATCTCTGCCATCTCCTCGTTAGTCAGCGACGGCTCCTTCTTCGGGGATGCTGGTCTCTGACTGACAGTCTGAGGAGGTTCCTGAGCAGATTCCCTCTCCTGTGTCTGAGTCTCGGCAGGTTCGGAAACGACAGACTCTACCTGCGCCGCTGTATTTTCCGTAGGTATATCCTTATCCGAAGGAGTATCCACCGGAAGGTCAAAGACAGTGTCGTCAATGGAAGTTGACTTCTCAGCAATCTTGTTTAATTTGCTGAGATCCATATCGTAGGCGGAGAAATCCCAGTTGTCGTTGGCCATATGTGCTTAACTTTCCTTAATCATTGGAGCAGAGATGTTGATGGTGGCCATGGCGTTGAGATAAATATCTTTCTGACCATCTAAGGTTACGGTCATGCCCCATCCCTCATAATCTTTCTGTGCCTCTAAATGGATATTTTTCGACTTAACGGAGAACATATCTGAAACGATAAACCTCGCATGCTGGTCAGACTTGATCTCATAGTCTTTCTTCGTCTCCCCATGATATTTGCCGTCGATCTTGTCTGTACGGTCGTTATGGCAGGTGATATTCATGTCTTTCTCAGAAGATAAAGCCATCTCAGCTTCCGTATTCAATGACATATTCTCATGGGCGGAGAAAGTCATCGTTTTTCTGGTATCGCCCTTGAAAGCCTTTTCACTGTGTAGGCTCATCTCTCCCAGGGCATAGAGGCTGATATTTTTCTGAGCTGTCATCTCAATGTTGTTCTGTGCACTCAAGATGATGTCCTTGCCGGCATCCAATTCAATGTTTCCCACCGACGTCAATTTGATAAGGTTTCTGTCAGAAGAGAGCAGCAACTCATAGTCGTGAGTATGGTTGTCATAGATCTTGATAAAGCCGCCGTCACCGAATTCGTCGGCAGTTTGTACATCATGGATCTCTATGGTATGACCGCTGGCTGTACGGATGGCTTTCACATTGTTGTTACCGATATACCATTTGGGATCATCGGGGGCTAAACCGGCTGCGACAATGGCACCGCAAACATAGGGGCGCTCAAAGTTTCCACCCTCAAAATCAACAAGCACCTCACTTAATATCTCTGGCAGCCAATGAGTACCGAATACTGAATTATTGCTTGTATCCCCACCGGCTCCTGAATAGGGTAAAACAACATTCAGCCAAGGGGTCCAAGTTCTTGGGTCTTCAATGTTTGTGGCTAATATCTCACTTATCTTAGAAGAAGGTGCTACAAGACGTACCCTTACACGCCCCCAGTGCTTTGGATCTTCATTGTCTTTGACAACAGCTCTGATCGGATGGTGACACACCGGGTAAATTGTCGGATCAAGATAGGGCGGATAATCCGCTTCTGTCGCAATTCCTTCAAAATAGTTTTGGTATTGCTCGTCCATAGTAAAGGAGTGGATCACCTTGGTAATTAATATCTCGTCCTGTTGTACCTCACTTTTCTGCTGTGAGGAGTCGCTGTTGATATAGTTGTCTTTGATAGTCAGTTTCGCACCAATCTCCAGCTTTGAGCAAAAACTCTTTCCCTCATAGACCAGCATCTTGGATCTACGGCCAAAGACATAAGAGAGATATCGCTCGTCAAAAAAATCATAATCCAGTTTCACGAGTTTATCGGAGATCTTAATTTTTTCATCATGTTCGATACCATGCCCCGTCACTTCCTCGAAAGTCCAGTAATTGTATTTTTCTTGCCAGGCATGGTAGGTGATGTCATTCAGCCGGCTTCCAATTTCTACGTCGTTGTTATCATTGTCTTCGATGTAGTTATACATTTCATTATATCCCCATTGAAAGAAATGATGGTGTAAATGATAGGTCTGAAGGTTCGCACTGTATTGCTCCAAATCCTTACTGGGATAAGCTAACGTGATGTTTTCTTGTTTGTTGAACTTTCCGAAATGGAATTTCTTGCCGTTGTTGAACATCCACTCCCCATAGCGCTGGGCTAAGCGCTGCAGGAACTGGTAGCTGGTCTCTTGGTATTGTGCGGTATAAAGGATTTTATCAGACCTCTTTGTATTTACTTCCACTTCAAGACCAGCCTGATTGTTGGCTACAAATTTGACGATGGATTCCAATGGCATGTCGTTATAATACATGATGTTGGGCGAGTCTTTCAGAATGACCTCCTTGGTTTCCGCCACCACCTTGATGACATACTCCGTTTCCTTACGGATGCCTTTGGCGGAGGTAACCCATCCCTCGAATTCTATATCGGCATTCTGAGTCCCTTCGGAGAAGCCTTGTATCTCTTGCTCCATCGAGTCGGTCTGCAAGGTGAGTTTCACCTCCTTGCCGATAATAGAACCGCAGGTGGTGAACTGTATCTCATTGATATCCTCATCCGGAGCCTTACGCAGAATAAACTCCAGTTTGCACGGCTCCAGCAACTGCTGTGTCATCCTAAACTTATCGAGCGTATATTTAACTCCATCCAGTTCGATATTGAATTGTTTAGACACCGCACCATTGATGCTCACCGATATGTTTTTTACAGAAATAGACATAACCTCAATTTTAAACGATAACGTTAACGGGAACGATAACCTACTTAACCCCTAAAAGCCACTCCTAACCCTCCCAGAAGGAGTGGGAGCCCTAACCTATTAACAGATTCTTCACTATTGACTCTTCACTCTTCACTTATTTACGTCCAGTCGTTACTGAACTCGGCTACGTCGTTGCTTCCTACGGTGATAGACTCTGCAGAGATGGTCACACGAGTATGCATCAGGCGGGAATCGTGGTCATTGAAATAATCCTCCAATTCTGTGCAATAGGCATTCTTGAAGTTCACCGTCTTGTAACTACGCTTGTTCTTCTGAGAATAGACCACAAATTTCAAAACGCCAGATTGAACCTGGGTCTTGCTGAACATCCATTTGTAGAAGAACACATTGTCGTCACTCAGCGAGGGCATGACAAAGGTAATTGCACCACCACGCGGACGGGTGGAAGGTTTACCTGTGCTGTCACATGCCTGATAAAAATGGTATTTACACTCTACAATACCATATTTCTTTCCGGCTACCTCTATCTTCCCGTGGAAGGAGTCGTTCTCACTTCCTGCAGCAGCGCCACCGCCTAGTAGGTCAGAACCCATCGACTGTGCCAGATTCTGTACACTGTCCATGGAAGGTGTCTGAGCAGTGATGTCACTCAGGTCACCGAGGAAACTGTCCAGTCCGCCCTGTAATGTGTTGAGTGCTTTTTCTCCGGCATCCTTTAATTTATTAGCTGCTTCTTTTGCATTTGCAACGAGATTGTCGGCTTTGGCAGACAAGTCACTCACCACAGAGTTGATCTTGTTGGCTGCAGCATCAGCGGTCTCAGAGAGTTTGTTGGAGGCGTCATCGATCATGGAGCTCACCTTGTCGACAGCCTGGTTGGCGGCATCAGCAACTTTGTCCTTCACCTCCTCAACCTTGTTCATGGCTTTGTCGGCCAACTCCTGAGCCTCGGTAGCAATCTCCTTGGCTTTATTCTCTATTTTCTGACCGATCTCCTTGGCCTCATTCTCAATCTTCTCAACGGTATCCTTGACTTTCGTCTCTACCTCATTCGCAATTTCCTTGGCCTTGTCCTCTATCTTATTGACCATCTCCTTGGCCTCGGTCTCCAACTTCTGGAATTCCTCCTGAGCTCTCTCACCCAGTTCTTCTGCCTTATCTTGTATCTCCTTGGCCTTATTCTCTATCTTTTCTACAACGGCTTTTGCCTCATTCTGAATCTCCTCAGCAGCACCTTTGACCTTCTCTTCTATCTGAGAAGCCATCTCCTTAGCCTCGTTCTGCAGCTTCTCCGCAGCCTGAGTAGCTTGATTTTTGATGTCGTTGACACCTTTCTCTATCTTCTCGCCGACAGCCTTGGCTTCATTCTCCAACTGAGCAACAGTATCTTTCACCTGCGATTCTATCTGTTGTGCCATCTCCTGCGCCTTTTGCTGGGCTTGGTTGACACCATCTTCTACTCTGCTCTGCAGTTCTTGGGCTTTAGACTGGACCTGACTGATACCATCCTGGATACCGCTCTCGATACGGCTGCCCATCTCGCGGGCCTTCGACTCAGCGCTGCTGATGCCATCCTCAATACGGTTGCCGATATTCTGGGCAGTTGACTCTACTCTGTTAATACCATCCTGGATGCCGCTCTCAATCCGACTGCCCATCTCGCGGGCCTTAGACTCAGCGCTGCTGATGCCATCCTCAATATGGTTGCCGATATTCTGGGCGGTTGACTCTACTCTGTTAATACCATCCTGGATGCCGCTCTCAATACGACTGCCCATTTCACGGGCCTTCGACTCCGCGCTGCTGATACCATCCTCTATACGATTGCCGATATTTTGGGCGGTAGATTCCACTTTATTGACACCATCTTGGATACCGCTCTCGATACGACTGCCCATCTGCTCGGCTTCCGACTGGAGTTTTGTCATGGCTTGAGAAGCCTGCTCCTGGAGTTGTGTAGCAGCCTGAGTGGCCTGCTCTTGTACCTGTTGAATACCTCCCTCTATCTGACTGGTAAGATTCTGGGCCTGATTTTGCAGTTGGGTAACGGCACTTTCTGCTTGTTGCTTGACTTGAGCAACAGCATTGGCTGATGCTGCACTGGCTTGACTGGCTGCCTCTGCAGCTTGTTGTTGAATATTTCCTATGCTCTCCTGCACCTTGCTGCCCATCTCCTGTGCCTTGTCTTGCAGTTGGGTAACAGCATTCTGGGCCTGATCCTGCAGTTGGGAGGCAGCTTGAGTGGCCTTGTCTTGCAGTTCGGTGATACCACTCTGCAATTTATTACCCATCTCCTGGGCTCCTTCTTGGATCTTAGAAGCAGCATTCTGCACCTGCGACTCCATCTGTTGGGCGGTCTGCTTGGCCATCTCTTGGGCATTACCCATCGCCTGTTCCATCTGACCGGCGGCATTCTGTGCGGCACTCTGTACGGAGTTGGCAGCATTCTGTGCTGTTGACTCAATCTGACTGACCGCATTCTTTGCCGTACTTTCAAGACTGCTTGCAGCGTTCTGAGCAGCATTCTGTATCTGACTGCTCAGATTCTCTCCCATGCTCTGCGCTGAGTTCATGGCGTTATTGGCAGCATTCTGCATGGCGTTTGCGGCATTCTGTGCCATGTTTTGCGCTGTGTTCGCGGCATTGCTTGCAGCATTCTGTACGGTATTGGCGGCATCCTGTGCCATGTTTTGCGCTGTGTTCGCGGCATTGCTTGCTGCATTCTGCATGGTGTTTGCCGCATTCTGTGCCATATTTTGCGCTGTGTTCGCGGCATTGCTTGCTGCATTCTGCATGGTGTTTGCCGCATTCTGTGCCATATTTTGTGCAGAGTTCATGGCGTTGCTGGCAGCATTCTGCATGTTATTGGCAGCATTCTGTGCAACTTTCCCTGCTGAATTAACTGTGTTCTTAATGGTGCTCTCAACAGTTTTTCCTGCGTTTTGTGCGGCTGATCCGGCTGAGTGGACAGCATTATTAACGGTCGACTCAGCTGAATGAGCAGCATTCTTTAATCCAGATCCTACATTCTTCGTAATATTCTGTATACCTGATTCAACACTCTCAGTCGTATTTTTGATAGAATCTGCTGCTTTTAATATCTCGTCAAGGAATCCCATGCGCTATATATATAATAAGGTGGTAATTTAATAAGGTGTAGCTGTGAGAGAAGAAACCTTTGGAGCTTCCACAGAAGCTCCAAAGGGAATTCGACAAAGATTAGTTGTCGATAGTCCAACGGTTGTTGTGACGGGCGTTACCGATAGAGATCTCCTTGGCAGAGATGGTAAACTCCTCATACTGCTGAACCTCGTTCTTGTTGTCGTAGGTCTCAGCATATTCTACGAGATAGCCCTCCTTGAAGTCGAGGTGCTTCATCTCACCACCCTGACGGTTGGGGAAAGAGATGGTTCCACTCTTGCTCATGTAGGTGTCGCACATCCACTCCAACAACTCGGTGTTGCCATCATCATTTGACTTAACCTTTACATAGATCTTACCACCACGGGTAGTACCTGTGGGCTGACCCTCAACGTCAGTCTGCTGGTTCAGTTCATAACGAACATACATTACTTCACGCTCGGCGATGCCATCAGCGTTGATGGTTACGGTTCTTGTTGCCATAATAATTTGATTTAAAAGTTAATAATTTCGATAAATTCTTTACGATACATTCTGATCCCACTCAACACCGGCCTGGCCGTTGTGTCCAGTGAGCTCAATGAAGAAGTTCTTCGCTGCGAAGAATGGCTTCAACTCAACCTCAATCTTGATATCCTTGGTCTTAGGATCTTGGTTGATACCCTTCAGGTTATAGTTCTCGATCAACTTACCCGGACCCTTATAGTCGCTTAGGAAGTCGTGTACAGCTTGCTGCAATTCTGCCTTAACAGCAGAGTTCCAGTTGATGAATGCCTCGTCGTTGAAGAAGTTTTGGAATACTTTTCCGATCCAGTCGAACACACGAACAATAGGATACTCCTGTAAACCGAGGGTAGCGCCGTTGTAGAGTGAACGGTTAGAGAAGGCCATGGTGCGTCCATCCTCTTCTACCATTGGGATAACACCCTGATCGATCAATGCGGCAATCTCCGACTTACGCAAATCGAGACGGGCACCTCTCACGTTAGTCAGTGTACCATACTTCTTACCTGCTGCACCCTGTGCGATGACAATCTCGTCGGTGTTGGTCATACGACCGGCTAAAGCTGCCGATGCGGGGATATACAGATCATCATCCTCATTGGCGAGTTCTGACTTCTTACGACCTAACAGGTAGTTACAGGTCATCACGACATTAGCCAGCTTGGCATCCTGTCCCTGCATGTTAGCATCGTCGAGCTCATCCTTCAACATACTGAAGTTCTGACTGTCCTTGAAGTCTGTCAGCATCATCACCTTGTTGCGATAAGCGGTGTCTGCCCACATACGGATGGTGTTGCTGTCGCCCAAGTAACCTGGGATGATCAACAGACTGTAGTTGTTCTTCAGACTCAGACGGTCGTAGTATCTCTCCATCTCATCGCGGATAGCTAAGGTATCCTCAGAGTCGTTGTACTCCAGTTCATCCTTGTTGACGTTCATCAGTGTCAGACAATCCATCTTACCCTGTCCTGCATTAGCGAAGAAAGAGTCAAGCGCGCGGTAGGTAGTCTCCAGTTTGCGGATCTCCTCATGTACATTAAAGAGGTTGTCACTAAGGTTCTTCTCAGCCTTGTCACGCTTTTCCTTGCAAGAGTCGATGATCTGCATGGGGTCTGTGCCGCCACTCTCTAAGATGCTTATCCAGAGCTCCAGTTCATTCTTCAACTTCTTACGACTGTCAGCGTATGCTGCATCAGAGAGGAAGATATTCTTCACGGCCTTGCGGCGTGGATCCATATTCTCAACACCCTTGATGAGGCCCTTAACCATCTGGAATCCGCCGAACTTATTCAGACCGTCGAGACTCTCCTGCAATAGGGCTGAAGGGTTTTCGATTTTCTCACGAAGTTGCATGCCTTCGCCTTGAACTTCTTTTTTCAGTTCTTCTGCTGCCATAATTATTTCTTGTTTTTAGTTGTTTTAATTATTAGTCGATGGGGTTTCTTTTATTCGAGATATCGAGATTACGAGATTACGAGATCACGATTCTCTTTAACCCCTAACCCCTAAACTCTATCACTCTGCCTCGTCAAGTTCTGCTAGCAAAGCCTTGAGCGCATTCTTCAGGTTGCCACGGGCTGCTTCATCCTTCAATGTGTTACGCAGCGTCTTGTTCTTCTCCAACTGGCGAATCACTGAATTGTAAGCATCTATCTTACCCTTGGCTCCACTCATCAGTTCACTCTGGGCGATGAGCTGCTCATCCTCGAAGTCTTTCAACTGCTTGAAATCGAAATCCTCATAGACAGCACCACCGTCCTCATTTCCCATGGTTACATCTTTCTTGCTGGGCTGATAGTGCTCGAAGACATCCTTCATGCTCTTGGGCTTGAACCCTTCACGGTCTTCATCAGTGTTTGGTGCCTCATCCGTAAATTGGTCGGCATACAATGCACGGTTTTGTGGGAACTCGATGATACCATCCTGGGCCTCAACGTCGAGTACCTTTGTAATAACAGTTTTTCTTGCCATAATTTAAATTATTAATTGTTAATGTTGATTTTATCTATGTTATCCCCTCTACATCAGGGGAACCTCCTATTCTTCTGCCGGCTTCTCTTCAGGTGTCTCATTAGCAGGGGCCTCCTCAGCCTCCGGTGAATCGATGTCCCACTGGATCTGTTTCTGCTCCTCGTCGTACTTCATCGTTACAGTGTCACCTGCGGCTACATCGCCTGGGATGATTAGTTTTGACAACTGACGACGGATCTCCTTACGGATGATACCGAGGATCGGACGTGCTCCGTAGTGTGCGTTGAAGCCCACCTTCGTGACGTACTTACGGGCAGACTCGTCGATGACAAGCTTGATATTCTGCTCGTTAAGGGTCTTCAGCAGGTTCTTGATATGGATGTCGAAGATACGGTCGATCATCTCCTCAGTGATCGGAGAGAAGGGCACGATCTCTGTCAGACGGGCGAGGAACTCCGGACGGAAGTTGCCTTGCATGACCTCGAGCAGTTTGTCGTGTGTGGGCACGACACCCTCACCGAATGACTTGAAGATATAGTCACTACCGATATTAGAGGTGAAGATGATGAGTGAGTTGGAGAAATCGCCCACACGTCCCAGACGGTCGTGCAACTTTCCCTCATCGAGGATCTGCAGGAACAGGTCGAATACCGACTTGTGCGCTTTCTCGATCTCATCGAACAAGACGACGGAGTAGGGGTGCTGACGAATCTGGTTGACCAGCAATCCACCTTCCTCATAACCCACATATCCCGGAGGTGCTCCATAGAGTAGGGCTACCGAATGCTCCTCCTTATATTCCGACATGTCAAAGCGCAACATGGCTGTCTCATCATCGAACAGGAAGTTTGCCAATGACTTAGCCAACTCGGTCTTACCAGTACCCGTCGGACCCAGGAAGAAGAATGATCCCATGGGTTGTCCTTTCTTGTTCAAACCGGAACGACTCTCGAAGATAGCGTCAAGAATACTCTTGATGGCGTGGTTCTGACCTACCACTCGCTTATGCAGGATCTCCTCGGCATTGCCTAACTTCTCACGCTCCTCCGACTGGATATTACCCATCGGGATACCCGTCATCTTAGCTACCACGTCGCGAACGGCGTCCTTCTCCAGTTTCTCCATCTTGGCAGCATCTTTCTTCTCCTCATCCAGATCAGCCATCTCATTGGCGATCTTGACGGAAGACATGGCGCGGTCGAGCAGGTCAAGGGCAGATGAAGGCAGTCGGCGGTCGGGCATATAACGCTTAGCCAAACGCACGATCTCTGCTGGCACATCCTCGTCGATAGGCAGGTGGTGGAACTCCTCGTAGCTCTCGCGCTTGCTCTTGATGATGTCAATAGCCTGCTCCTCGGTAGGCTCTTCCACGGTGATCTTCTCAAAGAAGGCGGTGAACTCCTTATCCTTCTCAATATCCTTGGTATAACCGTCGATCGTGGCGGTACATACCACCTGTAACTGATTCTTTGAGAGCAACTTCTTCAGGTTGGGCAGGATACCGTTGAGCACACTCTGCTTGTCCTCCACACGGTGGAAGTTCTCGATCACGAGCACCGGTTGTGTCTGGTTGAGCAGATCCTCTGTCACCTTCTTGAAGCGGTCTTCAATCTCACCCTTGTAACTTACTCCCTGACTCAAGGCGATCAGATCCAGTTCGTAGGGTTGCATACTCTCGAGTGAGGCGGGCACCTTCTTGTCACGCAGACGCTGAACGATGCTGTTGATCAGACTGGTCTTTCCGACACCTGTCTCACCCACGATTAGCAGGTTGGCGCGGTCCTTACGGGCCAGGATCTCCACGATAGAGAGCACCTCCTTGTCGAATCCGATCACGTTGGTGTCACCAATCTCATCCAACAAAGACACGCAGAAATCATTGGCGGCTCCTGTGGCAGCGGCACTCCCGCCACCTCCTGCCGAGGCGGTAGCCTTCGGTCTTGGAGCAGAGCCCGACTGTGTCGCCATGATCTTGTCTGGTTGCAGAGGCAGTGTCTTTAGCTGTTCGTAGCTGAAACCGATACCTGGTGTAACGAGGGAAGCCAGCAATGTGATGGGGGTGACCTCATCCAGTCCGTGGTTCTCAGCAATCTCCTTCGCTTCCTTTACTACATTCTTTGCGTCGTTAGAGAGTTCTATACCTTTCATTCCGTAGGGCGACTTGTCGCATTGTTTCATGCGCATGTCTGCCCAGTCGAGCAGGTAGTAATAATCCTCATCGAGGGTGTCCTCGATGAAACTAACCAGTCCGGCACTCTTGTGTAGCAGAGCGCGAAGCAAATGGGCAGGCTCAATCTTCGGGGATTTGTTGTCATTGGCAAACGACTGTGCGATATGCAACAAATCAAACGGGAAGTCGGCTAACATTTCTGCGTATTTGTCCATATGTTAATAGATTGTGTTTCCACTGCAGCAACAAAATGGCTACCTCACAGTTGGAAAATGGTTAATGATTATAGAATACTTAAATATTTCGAAGGCACAAAGGCGATGGCTATGGCTGCCACACCCTCTATCTGCACCACTACATGCTTGTTCTTCTTGATGCGCTTGATGACACCCTCCACACCCGCGAAGGTTCCCTCTTCGATCCTCACGCGCTTGCCTTCCTTCCCGATAAAATCCTTGTAGTCGAGATACATGATACTGTCGTCTTGTGTTGAGGCCACCCGGATAAAGTCTTCCATCTCTTTGTCGGGCACACGGAGTATGCTTTTCGGTGTATCACCACTACGACTCTTGTTCATCATGTAGCGTAGCGGTTCAAATTCCTTGCGCGTCATCTTCAACTCTGTAAGCACCTCCTGGGTGGAGTGGATGAAGATGAGATTGTGAATAGCAGGCACCAACATGCGCTTCTGGCCGTCTTTTGTCTTGACGATCTCATGGTGCATGGGTATAAAATTCTCAATATTTATCTCATCAAGATATTTCTTGATCTTTAGTTCCCGGTGGTAAGTGACACGCATGGGGAACCATTCTAAACGTTCCATTGTAGTAGAAAAGGGCTAAGTGCAGGTCAAATAAAGGGGGACACTGCAATAGTGATTGCAGATGCTCAGAGACGTTGTACTAACCGTACAAAAAGATTGATCATTACTCTCATTTTATGCACTGGCCTCCAGCAACAGCAATGAATGTAAAAACACCTTAAAATAATAAGGAAATCTATTTTCCGCAAATATAATAAAATTTTTTCAAATCACAAGCATTTTTGAACAAAAAATAGAAAAAATAGATTAGGCTTGTGGATAACAACTGTTAAAATCCATTGTTTGCGTTAACAATAGTAATCGTTTTGTAAAGGCAGAATGGTGTTTTTCTGGTGTAAAAAGGGGTGTCTGTAGATCTGCCGACTTTAGTCGACAGATCTGCTGACTTTAGTCGACAACATTGCTGACTAAAGTCAACCGACCTGCTGACATAAGTCAGCAAGCCGGCAATAGTACTCTTTTCAGTTGGCCGTGATAACTATTCCAACCGTAGAGATAGGTTATGGGATACGACTTTACAGGTAATCTTTCAATCGATACAACTGAATGCTGTTACTGCCTTTCAACAGGATGTAATGATTATCGATAGGTTTCTCCTGCAGCGCCTGTATCACCTCCTCCACGTTGTTGAACTTCCGGAAGTCACAGTCGATCTTCGAGAAAGCCTCGCCCACCAACCATACGGTATCGAAATGTGCCTCTTTCAGTTGGTTGACTACCTTCTGGTGCTCTTCTTCTGTAACATCGCCTAACTCCCTCATGTCTCCCAGGATGGCCATCTTGTTGCTTACCTCCATGCGCTCGAAATTCTCTAAGGCGGCGGCCATAGACGTGGGGTTGGCGTTGTAGGCATCGACGATCAGTTTGTTGTGAGCGGTCTCTGTCAACTGTGAACGGTTATTCTGTGGGATATAGTTATTCAGGGCGTGGTTGATGCGATCGGGTGTGATGCCGAAATGGTTTCCCACGGTAATGGCGGCCAACAGGTTCTCTATGTTATAGGCACCTATCAGGTGGGTATTCACGGTATACCAGTCGGAGAAATTGCCGAAGAAAGCATTCTGTATGCGCCAGCGGAAGGTGAGGAATGGCTTGCAGCCGATCACTTCTCCTCTAATGCTGATATTCACATTGTCGCCTTGTCCGTAGAAGATCACCTCCTCGGCTTTCCGGTCACGTGCCATCTGCATCAGGTGCTCGTTATCCGCATTAATAAAAATAGGTATAATCGTATGACGGTGCTCGTGGTCGGACTTGACGAGGTAGTCATAGAGTTCACCCTTCGTCTTCTTCACGCCCTCAAACGAACCGAAGCCCTGCAGGTGAGCACGCCCCACACTGGTGATCAGTCCGCAGGTTGGCTCTGTCGTCTCCACGAGTGTCTTGATGTCGCCAGGGTGGGAGGCCCCCATCTCTATCACGGCAATCTCATGCTCTTTCTGTAGGCGGAGGAGTGTCTTGGGGACACCCACGTCGTTGTTGAAATTGCCTTGTGTGTACAGCACGTTGTATTTCTCTTGCAATACAGCGGCAATCAATTCCTTGGTGGTGGTCTTTCCGTTGGTGCCCGTGATGCCGATCACGGGTATCTTAAACTGTCGACGGTAGTCGCGGGCAAGGTCTTTCAAGGTCTGTAAGGCGTCATCCACCAATACATAACGGGGATCGTCGGTGAGATAATTCTTATCGTCGATGACAGCGATGGCGCACCCTTTCTCCAGTGCGCTGGCTGCATAGGCATTGCCGTTGAACGATTCTCCCTTCAGGGAGATGAAGATACTTCCCTCAGGACATTCCCTACTGTCGGTAGTTATCTGTGGATGAGCAGTAAAATAGTTGTATAAGTCGGTTAATTCCATAATTTTATTAAATTTACTGCAAAGATAATCAGATTATTTAAAATAATGAATTATCTTTGCATAAAATGTGCTGCGCTCGGCAATTTGAAAGTAAACTTTCGATTGCTCTTGCTGGCAACATCTTTGCATATACTTTTCAAAATCATGGAAATTGCGCGTCATACGATCAATGTAAACGGCAGATTGCTCGAACTGTCTGAACCTCAGGTGATGGGTATTGTGAACATCACGCCCGACTCTTTCTTTGCCGACAGCAGGAAACAGTCGGAGCAGGATATTGTGGAGCGTGTGGAGACGATCCTCGCTGAGGGAGGATCGATGGTGGATGTGGGTGCTTGCTCTACTCGCCCTGGTGCACAGGTGGTATCTGAGGAAGAAGAGCGAGCACGTCTGCAGTTCGCATTGCAGGTCATCCGCAGTCATTTCCCTGATGCAGTATTGTCGGTTGATACGTTTCGTCCGTCGATAGCCCGGATGGCTGTATGCGACTATGGTGTTGCCATGATCAATGATGTGGGTGATGCCAGTGTGCCAAGACAGGAGATGTTTTCCATGATGGGACAGTTGAAGGTGCCTTATATCCTCATGTCCAACTGTGCGAATATGCATGATATGCTGATGACGTTCAGTCGTGAGGTGCAGCAGTTGCATGCCTTAGGGGTGAAGGATATCATCCTGGATCCCGGCTTTGGCTTTGGAAAGACGTTGGATGAGAACTATCTGGTGATGCGTGAGTTAGATCACCTGCATGCACTCGGATTACCGCTGTTGGCAGGTATCTCCCGCAAGTCGATGATCTATAAGGCACTCGGCGTAACACCTGCGGAGGCGCTGAATGGCACGTCTGTCTTACATGGTTATCTGTTGAAGAAAGGTGTTTCCATCCTTCGCGTGCATGATGTGCGGCCGGCTGTAGAGGCTGTTATGCTGATGAAGAGGCTTGGTTAGTTAATAGCTAATAGTTAATAGTTAATAGTTAAGGTTTTAGAGATATAATTATATGTTTTACTTCGGAATAAAAGATATTATCGATATTTTCTTGGTCGCCCTGATGTTGTATTACATCTACCGACTGATGAAGGAGTCGCGCTCACTGAATGTGTTCATCGGCATCATGGTGTTTGTGCTGATCTGGTTGTTTGTGAGTCAGATTCTCGAGATGCGCCTGCTGGGAAGTATCCTCGACAAACTGGTGAGTGTCGGTGTGCTGGCATTGCTTATTTTGTTTCAGGAGGAGATCCGAAAGTTCCTATATACGTTGGGAGCCCACCAGCAGATGCGCTCTTTGGTGCGATTCTTTAAGAATAGCAGCAAGAAGAATGATGATGTCGATAAGGAGACGATCATGCCGATCGTGATGTCGTGCATGAGTATGTCAAAGAAATATGTGGGTGCCTTGATCGTGATAGAGCGCAACGCCCCCCTCAATGATATCGTTGCCACGGGTGATGTGATCGACGCGGTGGTCAACCAGCGGTTGATAGAGAATATCTTCTTCAAGAACTCACCGTTGCATGATGGCGCCATGGTGATCAGTAAGCGGCGTATCCGTGCGGCCGGCTGTATTCTGCCGGTGTCTCACGAGAGTAATATCCCCAAAGAGTTAGGCTTGCGCCACCGCGCAGCCATGGGAATCTCTCAGAGCAGTGATGCCATTGCCATCGTGTGCTCTGAGGAGACGGGTAGTATCAGTGTGGCTATCAACGGGGAGTTCAAACTGCGACTCTCTGCCGAGGAATTGGAACGTATCCTCACGGAAGAGATGTCGAGATAAGTGCCTTCCCCTTATCGGATAAACAACAGTTCCCTATACTTAGGTAATGTCCATAACTCGTCGGCAATGGTCAACTCCAACTTGTCGATATGATAGCGTATCTCGTCCATCTTTGGCTCTACGGTGTCGTGATAGGCGATAGCTTTCTCACGCTCACTCTCTATCTTGTTGGCCACCTTACGGGCATTGACTAAGTCCTCTACCTTTCGTTCGATGATCTGTGTGCGCTCAGCGATGTCACGGATAATACTGATGTTGCTGGCCGTTAGTGTCTTTCCTTCCTCATCGCCAAAGACATTGATCATACTGGCTACATTCTGCGCCAGTCGTGTCTGGTACATGGTGGCAACGGGGATGATATGGTTCATCGTCAGGTCACCCAACACACGTGCCTCTATCTGAATCTTCTTCGTATAGGTCTCCCATTTCACTTCGTTACGTGCCTCCAACTCCTTACGGTTCATGATATTCAGACGCTCGAACATGTCGACACTCGCCTTGTCGAGGTAACGGTCGAAGATGACTGGACAAGAACTCTCTACATCCAGACCACGGCGGGTGGCTTCCTCCACCCATTCCTCACTATAACCATTGCCGTCGAAACGGATGGGGGCGCAGGTCTTGATATCTTCGCGGAGCACATCAATGATGGCACTTGTCTGCTCCTGACCGGCAGCAATGAGCTTGTCTACACGTTCCTTGAAGTTTACCAATGCCTCAGTCACCGCGGCAGTCAGTGCAATCATCGCACAGGCGCAGTTGGCCTCAGAGCCCACGGCGCGGAACTCAAAGCGGTTACCGGTAAAGGCAAAGGGTGAGGTGCGGTTACGGTCGGTATTGTCGATGAGCAACTCGGGGATTTCGGGGATATCCAGTTTGACACCTTGTTTGCCAGCCATGAAGAACAGGTCATCCTTATCGGCTTTCTCGATATGGTCTAACAGTTCAGAAACCTGTTTTCCCAAGAAGGAGGAGATGATAGCCGGTGGTGCCTCATTAGCGCCCAGACGGTGGGCGTTGGTAGCACTCATGATAGAGGCCTTCAACAGTCCGTTGTGCTTATAGACACCCATGAGCGTCTCCACAATAAAGGTGACAAAGCGCAGATTCTGCTCGGCGTTCTTGCCGGGGGCATGCAGGAGGATACCTGTATCGGTTGACAAACTCCAGTTATTGTGCTTTCCTGAACCGTTGATGCCATCGAAAGGTTTCTCGTGAAGCAGCACACGGAAACCGTGCTTGCGGGCAACCTTCTTCATCAGTGACATCAACAGCATGTTGTGGTCGACAGCGAGGTTCGTCTCTTCGTATATCGGCGCTATCTCAAACTGATTAGGTGCCACCTCATTATGGCGCGTCTTGCAGGGGATGGCCAACTCCAATGCCTGTATCTCAAGGTCTTTCATGAATGCCTGCACACGTGCGGGTATTGGGCCAAAGTAATGGTCGTCCATCTGTTGGTTCTTGGCGGAGTCATGTCCCATCAGGGTTCTTCCCGTCAACATCAGGTCGGGGCGTGCGGAATATAATCCCTCGTCAACGAGGAAATACTCCTGTTCCCATCCGAGGTTAGAGATAACCTTCTTTACCTTAGGGTCGAAATAACGGGCTACGTTGGTGGCTGCCTCGTCGATGGCATGAAGCGCGCGCTTCAAAGGTGCTTTGTAGTCGAGGGCCTCACCAGTATATGAGATAAAGATCGTGGGGATACACAGGGTATCGTCGATAATAAAGACGGGTGAGGTGGGATCCCAGGCGGAGTAACCACGAGCTTCGAAAGTGGCACGGATACCACCATTGGGGAAGGAAGAGGCGTCGGGCTCTTGCTGCATGAGTAGTTTGCCGGAGAACTCCTCGATCATTCCTCCCTTACCATCGTGCTCGATGAAGGCATCGTGCTTCTCAGCTGTTCCCTCAGTAAGGGGCTGGAACCAGTGGGTATAGTGGGTGACACCATTCTCATCTGCCCACTGTTTCATTCCTTTTGCCACGGCATCAGCGATAGAACGGTCGAGTGGTGCTCCATTGTCGATCACGTCGATCAGTTTGTCGTATACATCGCGCTGTAAGTATTTGTACATCTTCGTGCGGTTGAACACATACTTACCAAAATACTCTGATGGACGCTCCGATGGTGGAGGTACCTCGAGGGGCTTCTTCTTAAAAGCCTCTTCTACAACCTGAAATCTTAAGTTTGCCATGACTTGTTTACGACCTTTTGTAACTAATAACCTTTAATTTTGCAAAGATACGAATAATATTTTAATTATTCACTATCCATTTGGCATTTTATCACTTCATCCACATACTGATGCGATGAAGCGCTTCCTCACAGTCTTCGCGTTGTCCGAAGGAGGTGAGTCGTACATATCCCTCACCACTGGGGCCGAAGCCAACACCGGGGGTACATACCACTTGTGCACCGTAGAGCAGTTCTTCGAAGAACTTCCAACTGGAGATCCCCTTAGGTGTCTTTACCCACAGATAGGGCGCGTTTTCTCCGCCATAGACGGTAAGACCCAGTTTGTGGAGTGTCTCACGAATCATCCGCGCATTTTCCATATAGTAGTCGATGGTGGCCTTCACCTGTTCTTTGCCCTCCGGTGAATAGATTGCTTCAGCGGCACGTTGAGAGATATAGCTTGTGCCATTGAACTTAGTGCTTTGTCGGCGTTCCCAGAAAGGATTCAGCGCATATCGTTTGCTGCCATCCATGTTGATAGCCGATAAGGCTTTCGGTATCACCGTATAACCACAACGTATACCCGTGAAGCCTGCCGTCTTACTGTAACTGTGAAACTCTATCGCACACTTGCGGGCACCTTTGATCTCATAGATAGAGTGGGGGATACGATCATCTTGAATATAGGCATGATAGGCTGCGTCGAAGAAGATGATGGCATCATTATGCAGGGCGAAGTTAACCCACTTACGCAGTTCTTCCTTGGTAAGCACCATTCCGGTGGGGTTGTTGGGATAACACAGATAGATCATGTCTACACGATGTTGTGGCAATGAGGGGATGAAATGATTCTCTTCATTACAGGCAAGATAGGTGACGTTACTCCATTTGCCGTCAGCTCCCAAGGTGCCGGCTCTGCCGTTCATCACATTGGAGTCGATATACACCGGATAGATAGGGTCGGTGACTGCCATTGAGTTATCCCACCTCACCAGTTCACCGATATTTCCCGTATCACTCTTGGCTCCATCATTGATAAACACTTCTGAAGGATCGATACGTATACCCCGTGGAAGGAAATCATTCTTTACGATAGCCTCACGAAGCCAAAGGTAACCATTCTCCGGTCCGTATCCATGAAAATGCTCGGAGGTAGCCATGTCGTCGACAGCATTGTGCATAGCCTCGATAACGGCCGGTGCAAGAGGTTGGGTCACATCACCGATACCCAGACTAATCACTCGTGACTTCGGATGTGCCACCTTATAGACATTCACCTTCTTGGCGATATCCGCAAAAAGATAGTTCTTCGACAGTTTCAGAAAATGTTCATTAATCAGTGCCATCGTATATCTTCATCTTTAAACCTTAAACCTAATACCCTCACGGGGACTTACGTACCCCGCCTATCCTGTTTCGCCATAAAGGCTTTAAACTTTATACTTTACTCTCTACACTCTACACTATGGCATTAAGGCAACTCAATCTCTCCGTCAAAGACGAAGGTGGCTGGTCCGGTCAGGTATACATGTCCATCCAGACTGCTCCATTCCACACAGAGTGTGCCGCCGTCCATCACGATATCTGTCTTTCTGGATGAACGACCAGTCAGTGCGGCTGCCACAGCAGTGGCACAAGCCCCTGTCCCACATGCCATCGTGATACCACTGCCTCTCTCCCAAACACGTGTCCTTATTCTGTCTTTCCCAATTACCTGTGCGAACTCGATATTGCAGCGCTGAGGAAAGGCCTCATGATATTCCAACTCTTTGCCTGTCTTTTCTATATCAAGAACATCGACATTATCCGCAAAAAGTATATAGTGAGGATTACCCATCGACACAAAGGTGCCTCCCAGACTGTTTCCCAAAGCTGGATTATATTGCGAGGGGACCGTGATATGAGGCTCCCCCATGTCAACCGTCACTCGTTCTACATGGTTGTCTTGTATGTCTAACAGTAGGATCTTAATGCCAGAGTTGGTCTGCAGACGTATCTTGTCACTATGGGTAAGTCCTCGTTCATACAGGTATTTTCCGATACACCGGGAGGCGTTGCCACACATCATGGCCTCCGATCCATCAGCGTTGAAGATGCGCATGCGATAATCAGCATCGGGGATATTGGGTTTGCCAATCAAGACCAGCCCGTCACAGCCTATCCCTGTATGGAACTTACTCCATTGAATAGCCGCCGCTGCAGGGTCGGGAATATTATACTTTGTGGTATCCACATAGATATAGTCATTGCCCGCACCATGCATCTTCGTAAAACAAATCTTATTTCCCATAATAAATGAAATGATTTACTTTTCTGTACAGGAATCACCTTATTATATTATAAGAGGGCGTTCCTACATGCAAAAGTAAATCATTTTCATCATACCCGAAACAAATCGGGGTGTTATTTAGCTTAAAAAACTATTAAAAGTTACGATTTGTAATTATAGACAGTGGAATAATTTTAAATTGTAATCTTTAGAGGCTTTTCTGATTTAAGGTCCTTAAGGTTGTTAAAGTCCTTAAAGTCCTTAAAGTCCTTAAGGTCCTTAAGGTCCTTAGGGTCCATTCTAATGATGAATCTTAGCCAGTCCACCCTCACCCGTCTCTTTATAGAGGGATGGCAGGTCATGTCCTGTCTGTTTCATGACATTCACTACCCGGTCGAAAGATACATTGTGCCTACCGTCTGAGAAGGCTGCGTAAAGATTACTGTCCAGCGCGCGTGCTGCTGCAAAGGCATTACGCTCGATACAGGGTATCTGCACCATACCACAGATCGGATCGCAGGTCATGCCTAAGTGATGCTCCAATCCCATCTCTGCCGCATATTCTATCTGTGCAGGACTTCCACCAAACAGTTGACAAGCAGCGGCAGATGCCATGGCACAGGCTACTCCCACTTCACCCTGACAACCTACATCTGCTCCGGCAATGCTGGCATTGGTCTTGACGATATTACCGAAGAGACCGGCTGTTGCCAAGGCGTATAGGATACGGGTATCGCTAAAACCGTGAGCTGTTGACAGATGATATAACACGGCGGGCAATACGCCAGATGAACCACAGGTAGGTGCTGTGACGATGGTTCCTCCTGCGGCGTTCTCCTCACTAACCGCCAAGGCATACGCATAGACGAGTCCGCGTGACTGCAGTGACGCCTTATATCCTTTCGCTTTGACATAATAGATAGCCGCTTTGCGGGGAAGGTGTAGCGGACCAGGGAGAACGCCTTCATGATTCAGGCCGTTCTCTACCGACTGTTTCATCGTCTCCCATACGGTCATCAGATAATCCCAAATGTCACTGTCCTCACATTTGTCAACATACTCCCAGTAGGCACAACCATTGTCATAACACCATTTCATCACATCCTTCAGTGTGTGAAGATCATAGATATCTGGTGTGTGGAGAGTCTTGCTGTCATCCTTCCCTTCAGAGAGAGCACCACCACCAACGCTGTATACGATCCACTCATCCGTGGGTTGGTCGTCTTGGTTGTATGCCACGAACTTCATTCCGTTAGGATGGTATGGCAAGAATACCGTCGGTTCCCAGAGTATGTCGACAGGAGCCAATGGACGAAGGATATCTTCTATGGCAGCATCGGTCATGTGCCCTTTACCTGTCGCTGCCAGACTACCGTAGAGCGTTACGTCGAAACGTGCTGCATGTGAATTCTTCTTGGCGAAGATAGTTGCCGCTTTCTGTGGACCCATCGTATGACTGCTCGATGGACCTTTACCTATTTTATATAGTTCTTTCAGTGATTTCATTTTTTCAGATAATCTTTAAGGTCCTTAAGGTCCTTAGAGTCCTTAAGGTCGTTAGAGTCTTTACCCTTAGCTCTGCACTACATGTACCCCAGCCACCTGAGGATATCATTCAGGTTGGCCACGATCATCAGCAGGATCAGGATAGTGAAGCCCACGTATTCTGCTTTGATCATGAAGTTCTCACTCGGTTTGCGACCAGTGATCATCTCGTAGATCAGGAACAGTACATGTCCACCGTCTAATGCAGGGATAGGCAGGATGTTCATGAAGGCGAGAATAATTGACAAGAAGGCGGTCATTCGCCAGAACATCATCCAGTCCCATACCGGTGGGAACAGACTGCCGATAGCTCCGAAACCACCTAAGCTCTTTGCGCCGTCGGCCGTGAAGACATATTTCAGATCGTCTACATATCCGCGCAATACTCCGAGACCATATTTGATACCTGCCGGGAAACTCTCAAAGAATCCATATTCCACCTTTGTGGGCTCATAGTAGGTATAGATACTGGTCTGACCTACGCCCAACAACATATCCCCTGCCAGTGTTACCTGTGTGGTATCGGCAGTCTTATCCTTATGCATAAAGGCGATCTTTACGGTCTGCACGGCCAGACTGTCTTTATGGGTCTTCGCGGTAGAGAGCATGTCTCTCAGCACATTCACCTGATAGGTGAACTCATTCCAGGAGTCGATAGGTTTGCCATTCAGACTTGTGATCACATCCCCTTTCTGCATGCCGATCTTGGAGGCGATGGTATTGGGCATCACACTGTCCACATCAGCAGGAACGAACGGACGGGCGAAAGGAGGATCGTTCTGTAACATCGTCAGCAGACTCATATCCTCAGGCATATTGATGGAGACCTTCTTGCCATTGCGTATCACCTGAACGGTCTTTGCTTCGGCGATCCTTCGGAACACATCCACATCGAAACGTCCGAACTCGTTATTGTCGTAACTGTAGAGGATATCGTGGTCTTGGAAACCGATAGCCTTGGCCTGCTCATTGTATTTCATACCCATCGTCATGTTGTTCACAGCGATATAACTGTCGCCCCAGTAGAACAACACCATGGAGTAGATAAATAATGCCAGCAGGAAATTCACCAGCACACCACCGATCATGATCAACAGTCGTTGCCATGCGGGCTTTGTGCGGAACTCCCAAGGCTGCTCGGGTTGTTTCATCTGCTCGGTGTCGAAACTCTCATCGATCATTCCGGCAATCTTACAATAACCACCCAGCGGCAACCATCCCATACCATATTGCGTGTCGCTGTTCTTCGGCTTGAACTTAAAGATACTTCCATCCCATTTGCCAATGCCGAGGTCAAAGAACATATAGAATTTCTCTACGCGTACTCCGAAAAGTTTTGAGAAGAAGAAATGTCCTCCCTCATGAAGTAATACCAGCAAACTGATTGCCAATATGAATTGTAACAGTCTTATTAAAAATACTTCCATTATTATATATTATCCTTCATTTAATAATTCATTTGCTATACGACGGGCCTCCAGATCCGTCTTTACATATATATCGTAGTCGGGATGAGCCTCGAAGGTGGCCCGTTGCATGGTCTTTCCGATGATTTCTCCCATCTGCAGGAAACCGCATCGGTCTTCAAGGAAAGCGCGGTTGACCACCTCGTTGGCGGCATTGACGATACATGGCATATTGCCGCCCTTTGCGATGGCCTGATAAGCCATTGCCAGACAGGTGAACTTCTCTAAGTCGGGCTCGAAGAACTCCAGAGGATGCTTGAAGAGGTCAAGACGCTCACCACTTAACGGTAATCGTTCGGGGAAAGAGAAAGCATACTGGATGGGCAGTCGCATGTCGGGTACTCCTAACTGAGCCTTTACCGAACCGTCGGCAAACTGCACGGCACTATGAACGATACTCTGCGGATGAACCAATACCTGTATCTGGTCGGCGCTGACACCGAACAGCCATTTTGCCTCAATCACCTCGAATCCCTTGTTCATCATCGAGGCACTGTCGATGGTGATCTTTGCGCCCATATCCCATGTGGGGTGGCGTAAGGCGTCTGCCTTTGTCACGGTAGCCAGACGGTCTTTTGACAATAGTCGGAACGGTCCGCCGGATGCAGTCAGTAATATCTTTTCTATGGCATTATCGCCTTCACCCACGATACTCTGGAAGATGGCGGAATGCTCACTGTCAACAGGCAGGATAGGAGCGTGATACTCATTGGCTAACCGACAGATGAGTTCTCCGGCTACGACGAGCGTCTCTTTGTTGGCCAGACAGATCTTCTTACGTGCCTTGATGGCATGGATCGTAGGACTGAGTCCTGCAAATCCCACCATAGCGGTGAGTACCATGTCGATAGGGTCGGCTTCTACGATCTCATCCAATGCCTTTTTGCCGGCATACACCTTGATATCCGGTTCATCGCTTAAGAGTGAGCACAACCGGTCATAGTGTGCCTCGTTGGCTATGACCACGGCGGCAGGCTTGTATTTGTGTGCCTGTTCTGCCAACAGTTCTACACGGTTATTGGCGGTCAGACAATATACCTCAAAACGATCTTTATGTTCATCGATGACTTCCAGGGCCTGGGTGCCTATGGAGCCCGTTGAACCTAAAATAGCTATTTGTTTCTTCATCTTATGATAAGTCGAGCAGTCCTTCGGGCAACTCGGTTGTTATGATTCTTTCTTTATGGTCTATATCAACAATCAGTTCTTCAGCAGCGGGTAGCAGGATGGTATTACCCTTATAGTCTACAGAGAAAAGCACATTCTCCGTGGCGTCATCTACATCCACGATCTTACCGATGCTTCCTTCATGGAGGTCTGTGATCTGGTATCCCACAAACTCTTCCCATGTCATCTCATCCTCTGAGTGGTCTGAAAGAGAACGGGGGAAATAAACCTCGCAGTTGGTTAACTCCCTTGCCTGTTCTACCGTCGTGATTCCATCAAACACCATCAGGGCTGTCTCGTTGGATTTGAATCGATATTCATCGATAAAGAAAGGCACAAGGATACCGTCAACCTCGATGATCAGGTATTCTGCATCAACACGGTCGAAGACATCGTCGGTGAACATAAAGGTAATCTCACCCTTGATGCCATGCGGCTTACCTAAACGACCGATATGAAAAACTTCCTCTTGTAGAATCATTATTATATATTATAACCAATACCCCTATGTCCTTAACTCTAAACTATGAACTATGCACTATGAACTATGCACTAAATCGACGTTCTGGTGATAGATGCTCCCAAAGCATTCAGGCGCGACTCGATATCCTGATAACCACGGTCAATCTGTGCGATGTTGTCTATACGACTGGTTCCCTTGGCGCTCATGGCAGCAATCAACAGGGCAATACCCGCACGGATATCCGGACTGGTCATCCTGCCGGCACGCAAACGTTTCTTGTGATCATGTCCTACCACCACGGCACGGTGTGGATCACAGAGAATGATCTGTGCCCCCATGTCGATCAACTTATCCGTAAAGAACAGTCGGCTCTCGAACATCTTCTGGTGCACGAGTACACTGCCGCGCGCTTGGGTAGCCACGACAAGCAAGACGGATATCAGGTCGGGCGTCAGTCCCGGCCACGGTGCGTCAGCCAGTGTCATGATCGAACCGTCGATAAATGATTCTATCACATAATGAGGCTGTTTGGGAATGAACAGGTCATCGCCCTCTACCTTTATCTTAATACCCAAACGACGGAAGGCCTCAGGGATAATACCCAGATTCTGCAGTGATACGTTCTTGATGCGGATGCCTTCACCCACCATGGCAGCCATGCCGATGAAAGAACCCACCTCGATCATGTCGGGCAGTATCTCGTGCTTCGTGCCATGGAGCACCTTCTTGCCAACGATGGTAAGGAGGTTGCTGCCGATACCGGTTATCTCTGCGCCCATGCTGTTCAGCATCCTGCACAGCTGTTGGATATACGGTTCGCAGGCCGCGTTATAGATGGTGGTAGTACCCTTGGCAAAGACAGAGGCCATGATGATATTGGCAGTTCCTGTTATGGAAGCCTCGTCTAACAGCATGTAGCACCCTTTGGGATTGGGAGAGATGATCTCGTAGACATTACGAGCCTCGTTAAACTCGAACTTCGCCCCTAAGTGTTTGAAGCCAAGGAAGTGGGTGTCCAGTCTTCTTCGACCGATCTTGTCACCACCGGGCTCTGCCACGACGGCCTTGCCAAAACGAGCCAGCAGCGGACCGATCATCAGCACACTACCACGCAGGGCGGCACATTTCTTCACGAACTCATCACTCTCCAGGTATTTCAGATCCACCTCGTCGGCCTGGAAGATATAGTTGTTACGTGATGTCCTCGTCACCTTCACGTTGATGTCACGCAACAGTTGGATGAGGTTGTTCACGTCAAGGATATCGGGGATGTTATTGATCTCAACCGGTTCGCTGGTGAGCAGGGCGGCACAGATCACTTCCAGGGCCTCGTTCTTGGCTCCCTGTGGAATGATCTCGCCCTTCAGGGGATGTCCTCCTTCTATGATGAATGACTCCATAGACTACACTTGTTACTTTCTCTTCTTGTTTGATTTCTGTGACGCTACGTCTTTCTCAGTGATCCTGTCGAAATGGAAATTATCCAAATCCAACTGGATGATGCCATCTGTAAAACGTGCCAAGTCGGATGCGATCTTCTCGTCATCGCAGGAACCGTGGCTCCACTGCATGAGGTTACGCTTCATCTGGTTGGCGGTAACCCTTACCAGTTCGTCGCGCTCCTCACCGGCAGGCATCTCCTTCAGACGCTCGAAGAGCTCGAAAATCATCTTTCCGTAATGGCGCACAGGTATATGGGTCATCGGGTAACTCAGCGGCTCGGGCTGTGTCATGATTTTCTGGGCCTCACTGACATCATACGGGTAGTCGATATCCAACTCGAAATTACTCATGATAGCCAGGTGATCCCAGAGCTTCTGCTCGTGATCTTCGCTCTCTCGTGTATGAGAGGTCATGCGATCCATGATGCTGATAATGGTCTCTGCGCATACCTGTCGCTCCTCCTTCGTAGGAAGGCTTTTGGCATAGTCGACCATCTTCTGTACCTCTCTTCCGTATTCGGGGAGGATGATCTTCTCGCGCTGCGTGTTGTAATCAAGTCCTTCTATATTCATATCTCGTAAAACTTATTTCTTTTAAAGGAGTTTCTTCGGTGCCTTGGCCACGAAGTCTTTCAGGTAGAATGGCGTGAAGTAGGCCACATCCTCAAACTGCTCGTTCAGGAATCGTTTCTCTGCCAGGGGCAACATATACTTTGCCAAGGGCACGATGTCGGGAATCAGATGGGCATTGGGGTGGTTGATCGTCTCCATGCACTTGGCGGCTCCATTGCCGAAGAAATACACCGGACGGTCAAGATACTCCTTGTACGTATCCTGATCTACGATGTCGGCATGGATCGGACGGATCTCCTTGAGTGAACGGTCATACAGACTGGCATATACCTCCATCCTGCGGGCATCGAGCATCGGACAGAGCAACGCATCCTCTTCTAACTCATGATAGAGCAGAACAGGAACGGTCATCAACGGCAGGGTATGCACGGCAATGAGCGGCACATTCCGTCCATAGCAGATACCTTTCGCCATGGATACACCAATACGTAATCCTGTGTAGGATCCCGGACCACAACTTACTGCGACAGCATCCAAGGGGATGGCATGATTGTCGCTAAACGAGAGAGCTTCATCAACAAAAGTGCCCAGCTTGACAGCATGGTTAGGCCCCGTACGGTCTTCGTCTGACCAGATGATCGCACCATCCTGACTGACGGCTACAGAACACACGTCAGTGCTGGTTTCTATATTGAGAATACACGCCATAAATAAAATATCTTTTTAAATAGTTTGCAAAAATACTGATTTTCCGGAAATTATTCGTACTTTTGCATAAATTTAACAAGAAACATTGTATGATACAGTCAATGACGGGCTACGGAAAAGCTGTTGTAGCCTACAACGGAAAGAAAATTAATATAGAGATAAAATCGTTGAACAGCAAGACGCTGGACATCAGTACACGCATCGCGCCGCTCTATCGTGAGAAGGAAATGGAGTTGCGGCAGATGATTGCGCAGGAGTTGATCAGAGGAAAGGTTGACTTCTCCCTGTGGGTAGAGAAAGATGCGGCTGTAGATGCCATCCCTATCAATGGGGCGCTGGTGGAGAACTACTATCATCAGATACAGGATATCTCCGCCAAGACGGGTATCCCATTGCCCAATGACTGGTTTTATACCCTGCTTCGCATGCCGGAGGTGATGACGAAGACAGAGGTGGAAGTGCTCGAGGATGAAGAGTGGAGCGTGGCATGCAAGGCCGTCCAGGAGGCTCTCGGGAACCTGAAAGCCTTCCGTAAGCAGGAAGGTGAGGCCTTGCAGAAGAAGTTCTCAGAGAAGCTCGACAATATTGAAAATCTGCTTGCCAGCATAGAGCAGTATGAGAAGAGTAGGGTGGAGAAGATCCGTTCGCGCATCATTGAGGGTATCAAGAGTGTTTCAGAGGTAGACTACGACAAGAATCGTCTGGAGCAGGAGCTGATCTACTATATCGAGAAATTGGATATCAGTGAGGAGAAGCAGCGTCTGGCTAATCACCTGAAGTATTTCCGCTCTACGATGACAGAGGAAGATGCTCAAGGCAAGAAACTGGGATTCATCGCGCAAGAGATGGGGCGTGAGATCAATACCACTGGCAGTAAGAGTAATCTCGCCGAGATGCAAAACATCGTGGTGATGATGAAGGATGAACTGGAGCAAATCAAAGAGCAGGTGCTGAACGCACTTTAATACGATATGGAAAAGAAACTAATTATTTTTTCTGCCCCCAGCGGCAGTGGAAAGAGCACGATCATCCACTGGCTGATGGATGAGCATCCCGAGCTTGATCTGGCTTTCAGTATCAGTTGCACCAGCAGGGCTCCCCGCGGCACAGAGCAGCATGGCGTGGATTACTTCTTCCTGCCCCCCGAGGAATTCCGTCAGCGTATCGAGAACGATGAGTTCCTGGAGTATGAGGAGGTGTATGAGAACCGCTTCTACGGCACCCTCAAGCAGCAGGTGGAGGATCAGTTGGCAGCCGGCGATAACGTGGTATTCGATGTGGATGTGAAAGGTGGCATCAATATCAAGAAGTTCTATGGAGAACGGGCACTGAGCATCTTTATCCAGCCCCCCTCGATAGAAGAACTGCGCCGCCGGTTGGAACACCGGGCCACGGATGCTCCTGAGGTAATAGAGCAGCGCTTGAGTAAGGCTGCTTATGAGATGACCTTTGCTGATCAGTTCGACAAGATCCTTGTCAACGACCAGTTGGAGGTGGCTGAGCAAGAGGCCTTAGAGATGATCAAAGCATTCTTGGATGATTAAGACGGGTATCTACGGTGGGTCTTTCGACCCTCTGCATAACGGACATATCTCACTGGCACGCCAGGCGCTGCAGAAGATAGGTCTTGATGAGGTGTGGCTGATCGTCTCACCGCATAATCCCTTGAAGAAACAAGAGAATCTTACTGATGACCATCTGCGGCTAGAGATGGCAAGGCTGGCATTGGCCGATGAACCACAACTGGTTGTCTCTGATTATGAGTTCCACCTGCCCCGCCCCTCGTATATGTGGAACACACTGGAGCAAATTCAGCAAGATGAGCCACAGCGGGAACTCTATCTGTTGATAGGGGAAGACAACTGGGAGAACTTCGACCAGTGGTATCGGCATGAGGATATCCTGAAGAAATACCATATCGTGGTGTACCCCCGTGAGACGAAATCACACAAGCCGCATCGGCGTCACCGGCATCTGAGATATATGCGTGCAAAACTGATGCCTGTGAGCAGTACGATGATTCGGGAAAAAGTGAGGAACGGGGAGTCGATAGAAGGATTGGTACCTGCAAAAATTGCCGATTTCATCGAGCAATACCACCTGTATCGGCCATAAAAGACATCATCTTTTTATCTTTCGTCTTGCAGAGCCTTCAGGGCTAAGGCAAGCATCTTGTCATGGTCGAATGCCAAAGGAGGTAGGTTGTCGATAGGAAACCAGCGGGCATCCTTCGCATCATCATCTCCTTTTACCTCACAAATGTCCATGACGCCATAGTAAGCGATGGAGATCACCCGTTCTCTGGGGTCACGAAGAGGATCGGTGAAAGCATGAAACTGTCGTAAAGTGACTCCTTCCAACCCTGTTTCTTCCTTTAATTCACGGAGGGCTCCCTCCTCTGCCGACTCGTCGATATTGAGAAAACCACCGGGGAATGCCCAACAGTCTTTATACGGTTCGTTACCTCGCTGAATCAGTAAAACATTCAGTTGGTTACCGTCATGACCGAAGATCACGCAGTCGGTAGTCACGGCAGGATGGGGATATTTATAAGTGTAGCTCATTGATTCCAATTTTAATTCTTTCTGCAAAATTAAGAATAATACGGCAAAATGACAAATAATTACCGATGTGTTTTGCCCTTTCGACTTTTTTCCCTCTCTTTTGGAATCCTTTTTCCTGCCGCTGCATAGCGTGTTGCTAGGCTTTGAAGACAGTCCGGATACCCCGGACTCATAGTATCTATAGATGAAGCTGATAGTATCAATAGGTAAAACTGGGAGTCCTGATACATAAAACTGGGAGTCCTAGTACATAAAACTGAGAGTCCTGATACATAAAACTGGTAGTCTAAGGTATTTGGACTCTTCTCAGTAATGATTAAACCCTGTTGGAAAAACGCTTGATGCAATAATATTTGGTGATATCAAATAATTGTGTTACCTTTGCATGCTGATGTATTTCAGGTGATTATGCGTATAGAAAGCTGAGCATGAAGATGATACAACGTTTACTGGCAGGTCTTTTTATGCCTATTCGCAAGAATGGGGCATTCTTCTTTTTTATGTATGTACTGGGATTGGTGTGCTTCTATGGCGTAATCCCTTCTAATACACGTGGATACCGGATATATGAGCATCCGTGGTCGGAGTTGTTTGTGGATGTCTATCTGCTCTGTGTGATCCTCACCCTTTTCCCGGAGAAAATACGCAAATGGGTGCGGCGCCTCTTTTACGTGATTGCCTACTCGTTGGCCATTATCGATGTGTACTGTTTCGTGAAGTTCGATAGTCCGATAACTCCTACGATGCTGCTGTTGGTAGGTGAGACGAACAGCAGGGAGGCAGGCGAGTTCTTTACAACCTATCTGACGCCCGATATTCTGTGGGGCCGACTGACATTTGTGCTGGTGCTCCTGCTTATCCATATCGGTTATGCTGTCCGTTTCCGTAAGAAGAAATTCTCATTACGACTACATACCGACCTATCGAAATGGTTTTATCCCCTGATGGGATTAATAACACTTGTCTTGTTTGTGGTCTCCCTGAATGCCTGTTTCCCGAACAAGAAAGCTTATCACAAACTGATGTCGTATGACAGGATTGGGGATGTGGAGCATGAACTGACGGAGAAGAATAGGGCTTTTATGTACCAACCGATTTATCGTCTGGTGTTTAGCATCTATGCCAATCGTCTGACGTCCAAACAGTTGAAAGTGCTGATAGCAGGTATTGATAAGGCGCAGGTAGACAGCTGTAGTTATACCAGCAAGAATATCGTGCTGATCATCGGTGAGAGTTATAATCGTTACCACTCACAACTCTATGGTTATGAGAAAGAGACGACACCACTGCAGTTGGAGCGCGCAAGGAAAGGAGAGCTGATCCCCTATACTGACGTGGTGGCGCCCTGGAACCTTACCAGTTATGTCTTCAAGCATCTCTTCTCGATGTATATAGTAGGCGATAAGGGTGAGTGGTGTGACTATCCGCTCTTCCCGGAGCTTTTCCGTAAGGCGGGTTATCATGTGACCTTCCTCACCAACCAGTTCCTGCCGAAGGCCAGAGAAGAGGTATACGATTTTAGTGGCGGCTTCTTCCTGAATAACCCCGAACTGAGCAAGGCGATGTTCGACACCCGGAATACCCGACTGTATTATTTCGATGAGGGACTGCTGAAGGATTATGATAACCTGAAAAAAGAAAGCAAGGAGAACAACCTGATTATCTTCCACCTGAAGGGTCAGCATACCGATTACCGTACGCGTTGTCCGAAGTCGAAGCAGTTTTACACGAGGGATGATTACGACCGTCCGGGGTTCAGTGCCCGTGAACGGCAGATCATGGCTTATTATGATAACGGCACCCGTTATAATGACTCTATCGTCAATCAGATCATTACCCGTTTTGAGGATGAGGATGCCATCGTTTTGTATGTGCCCGATCATGGCGAGGAGGTTTTCAGTGGCGATGTACATTTCTATGGAAGAATGCACTCTACGGAGATTACCGGCCGACTGGCACGCGAGGAGTTTGACATTCCCATGTGGTTCTATTGCTCGCATGAGTATATGGTGAATCATCCCGAGATATACAGTGCCATCATCCGTTCGAAGGACAAACGGTTTATGACGGATGCTGTTCCTCATCTGCTACTCTATCTGGCCGGCATACACTCCAAATCGTATCGTCCGGAGATGAATATCCTTGGAGAAGAATATAACGAAATGCGCCCGAGGATCCTGAAGAATACGACTGATTACGACAAGATAAGAATAAAAAAATGAGAAAAGAACTGTTGAGTCGTGCAGAGACGACGGCGCTACGTGGTGTGGCCATCCTGGGCATCATCCTTCATAACTACTGTCATTTCCTGGGGTTTGCTGTCAAGGAGAATGAGTATACCTTTGACGGGGCACGTCCGCAGCAGATGATGGAGAAGCTGATGACGCTCGACAAGGACCTCTTCATCCATATCTTCTCGTTCTTCGGGCATTATGGCGTGCCTGTCTTCTTGTTTATCAGTGGTTTCGGACTGGTAATGAAGTATGAGAAGAGCAGCAAGCAAGGACCGGTGGCTGCCATGCCTTTCATGTGGTATCACTACCTGAAACTGCTCCGACTGATGATTCTCGGTTTTATTACTTTCATCATCGTATATGTCCTGCGGCATGATGATGGGGCCGTGGTATATGCTGCCGACAGGGTGATCAGTCAACTTACCATGGTGATCAACTTCGTCTATGAGAAGCCGCAGCAGATCATCAAGCCAGGGCCTTACTGGTTCTTCGGGCTGATGATACAACTGTATCTGCTCTATCGTTTGGTGTGCTATCGCTGGCGACATGTCTCCGTGGTGATTGTTATGATCATCGTGGCTTTCCTGATACAGTATCTGTGTAAGGATAACCGTGATGCCCTGAACTATGTCAGGTATAACTTCATTGGCGGACTGCTGCCTTTCGGCATGGGAATCCTCTATGCGCGTCATGGCAGATCCCTCCCCGTTATGGGGAATATAGCTGTGGTGGTAATCTCCGCTATCATTGTGCTTTACGGCAGTATGACTTTCCTGGCATGGATGGTTGTTCCCTGCTTTATCGTAACGGGAGCCGTGGCTACCGTACAGCTGTTGTCTGAGCGGATACTCAGTCCTTGGGTGTGGCTGGGAGCCCTCTCTTCGGCGCTCTTCGTGATGCACCCGGTGATGCGAGAGATTATCATCCCTCACTTCCGTAGGATAGACATCTACTTCGGCATCTGGACATACCTCTTGTCATCTATAGCCCTTGCCATGCTGCTGCAGTATGTCTTGAAGTGGATCCCCTCACCGAAATTGGGAAAGAAAAAGTAACATCATTCAATCTGTCATGGAGAAAGAAATGAGGAATATCCAACTATCTGATCTGAGTAAGTACCGCGGTGCCCTGATGGGTGTGGCGATGCTGATCATCATCCTTTTCCACATGCCTATCTCGCGTAACTCTGATTGGTTTGGTTTGGCACGCTGTGGTAATGTGGGTGTGGATATGTTCCTTTTCCTGAGCGGTATCGGTTTATGGTATGCGTGGACAAAGAATCCCTCATTCCGCAATTTCTACTGGCGGCGCTATATACGTATCTATCCTACGTGGTTGCTCATGGCCAGTATCTTCTACATCAACAACTACCTGACCGTGAAGGGTGGGGGATATAGTCCGAACATCTTCCATCTCATTGCCAATATCCTTGTCAACTGGAGTTTCTGGCGTATCGACGACCTTACCTTCTGGTTCATCCCCTCTATCATGATGATGTATACCTTCGCACCGCTATATATGAAGTTGATCCAGAAACATCCCGTATGGCGGTGGATGCCGTTGATAGCGCTGTTGTGGTATGCCTTGATCCGTTATTATACTCCTCTTTGGCAGGCCGTTGGTCACGTGGAGATCTTCTGGAGTAGGATAGCCGTATTCCTCTTGGGTATCAACTGTGGTGTGTGGGTAAAAGAGAAACGCAGTTTTGAAACATCCGGATGGGGAATCGTTGCGATCACCTTTATCTTGAGTCTGTGGCTTTGTGTCTTCATCGAATCTACCCGCCGTGGATCCTTCCCTCCGTTGGCAGAACGCTATGCTTACATCCCTTTGTCAATCAGTGGGATGCTCCTCTTGTGCGCGCTCTTTAGACATCTTCCTTCATGGTGCCTCCGTATCTTTACGTTCATAGGAGGTATCAGTCTGGAACTTTATCTCGTTCATATTGAGTTCGTGTTGAAATACATCAAAGTCTACCATCTGGGATATTGGCTGACAACACTCTCTGTGTTGGCCATCAGCATCCCTCTGGCATGGCTGTTGAGTAAGTTGGTTGATATTCTTGTAAAACGTTTGCCCAAACAGATATAATCATATGAGTACTGCAGCCTTAAAACTGATCCGCCCCAAGCAGTGGCTGAAGAATACGTTCGTCTTCATCCCGATGTTTTTTGGTGGTAGTCTGTTAGACGGAGAAGACGTGTATGCCAGTATCATTACCTTCTTGGCCTTCTCGTTTATCGCCTCGTCTGTGTATTGTTTCAATGATATCTACGATGTGGAGGCCGACCGCAAGCATCCTGTCAAGTGCAAACGACCGTTGGCCTCTGGTGAGATAACGATGAAGAAAGCCTATCTGCTCATGGGTTTGATGGCAGTGCTCTCTTTTGTGATGATCCTTCTTTTACCGGTAGGAAGATGGAAGGTGGGATTGATCATCCTCGGCTATTATATCCTGAATCTCGGCTATTGCGCATGGTTGAAGCAACATGCCATTCTCGATGTGTGTATTATCGCCTTCGGTTTTGTGCTTCGTGCCTTGGCAGGAGGTTTTGCCACAGAGATTGTCTTGAGTAAGTGGTTGGTGATGATGACCTTCCTGCTCACGCTCTTCCTGTCGTTTGCCAAACGAAGGGATGATGTGCTGCGCATGCAACAGACAGGTGAAGCACCGCGTAAGAATACGATCCGCTATAACCTGACGTTTATCAATCAGGCTATTACCATCACGGCATCTGTTACCTTAGTATGCTACATCATGTACACCATCAGTCCGGAAGTAGTGGCAAGGGTGGGGACCGACTACCTTTATCTTACCTCCATCTACGTGTTGCTGGGCTTACTCCGCTATATCCAGATCACCGTGGTGGATGAGCAGAGTGGAGACCCCACGAAGATGATGCTGAAAGATCGTTTCACGCAGTTGATCGTATTGCTGTGGGGACTTACCTTCCTGGTACTTATCTATATCTTGTGATGATGGACAGAAAACGGCTATATGTCTTCGACTTCGACGGCACGCTGACAAAGCGTGACTCACTGTTGGCATTCATTATCTTTGTCAGGGGGTGGAAGATGCTGTTGTTGACATTCCTTCGATATAGTCAGTTGCTGGTGTTGATGAAGTTGGGCCTATACGATAATGGCAAGGCGAAGGAGAAAGTATTCAGTGCCTGTTTCAAGGGCATGTCTTTGACATCGTTTAATGACTACTGTCAGCGGTTTGCTGAAGAGAATCGTTCTCTGTTGCGCGAACAGGCTGTGCTATATATAAATAAGGTACGCGAGGAAACTTGTGTGATTATCAGTGCGAGTGTAGACAACTGGGTACAGCCCTTCTTCCCCGATATACGGGTGCTGGGCACACAGATAGAGGTGGTTGACGGTAAGCTTACGGGTAAGTTTACTACCCCCAACTGCTATGGCCCTGAGAAAGTGCGCCGCTTGTTAGGTGCCTATCCGGAGCGGAAAGACTATTACTTAGTTGCCTTTGGTGACAGTGGCGGCGACAGAGAATTGTTAGATTATGCCGATGAGGCTTATTATCAACCCTTTCGAGAAAAGAGACAATGAGAAGGTTTTTACGATTATTCAGAGTTAATAAGGAAGAAGGTATTGTCGCAGCGGTCGTGCTGGTGGCCTTCTTGGCATTGAACATCTTGTTCATATGCTATACGTTCAATGGTATTGCCTATGTAGACGATAAGCACCTTGGTGATATCCTCAAGCATTTCGTTTTGTCGGGCTTTGATCCATTGACCTACAAGGCGCTCACCGAATGGAGTGATGTGTATAATGTATACCGTCATCCTCTGTTGGGATTCCTCGTGTATATCCCTTCGATGGTCAACCAGTGGATACTCTCTATAACAGGTATCAACTTCTGTCAGTTCTTTGCGGCCATACCTTTGTTGTTCAGTGCTTTCTACAGTAGTGTGTTTATGTATCGTATCCAGCGACAGCTACTCGAACTAAAGTGTCTTGACGCCACGCTGCTGACACTGCTGCTCTTCTCTTTCGCCTATGTGATGGTGTCATTGATTGCCCCAGATCATTTCGCCTTCTCGATGTTCTTGCTGATCTTCGCCCTATATCTTTCTGGCAAGTGTATCAAGGAGCACCGACCGTTGACCATCCTTCAGACCGTCTTGCTCTTCCTTGCTACAGCGGGTGTCACCCTCAGCAATGGCGTGAAGATCTTTATCGATGCCTTCTGCGTGAATGGGAAGAAATTCTTCCGACCCAAATACCTGCTATTGGCCGTTATCATTCCTGCTGCCCTCTTGTGGATCTTCTGCCGTTGGGAATACCGTGTCTTTGTATGGCCGGAAGAGATGCATCGTAAACAGTTGAAGGCACAACAGCATGAGAAACTGAAGCAGATCGCCTATGAGCAGTTCTTGGATACGACACAGATTGCTGATTCCGCTCAGCGAGCCAAGGCTTTCAACCAGGTATTGGTGAAACGAGCTCAAGCGAAGTATCAACGTAACCGGAAAATGGCATATGCCCGTCATACAGGCAAGCCGATAGCAAAGGGTGAGTTTATGCGTTGGACGGACATCACCACTCCGCGTTGGGGCACTGCCGTGCATAATCTCTTCGGGGAGAGTCTTCAGTTGCATCACGACTATCTCTTGGAGGATACCTTACGTTCTCGTCCGGTTATCGTGAAATATAACAGTTGGTATCAGTATGCGGTAGAACTGCTGATAGTATTGTTATTCGTCGTGGGTATCTGGTGCGGTAGGAAAAGTCGTTTCTTATGGATGTGCCTGTTGGGATTTGCCTTTGATGTCGCCTTGCATCTCGGATTAGGCTTCGGCATTAATGAGGTATATATCATGACGGCCCATTGGGCTTTCGTCATCCCCATCGCCATCGGCTTCTTACTACAACGTTGTCAGTGGCAATGGCTCCGCCTGGTAATGATCTTATTGGTGGCCTACCTTTGGATATACAATGGCATTCTGCTGGTAGGATTTATCATCTCTTAAGAGGAGCACCGGGCCTGCTGTATCGCCTCTTGATCGGGAACGCGCTTTTCTAAATTGAAATATGCCTTATGGTGGTGACCAACCCTTTTTTCTACTGGGGGTAACTGCATGTAATCGTCATAGATTCTATGTAGGTAGTGATCATAGCCAGATGGCAGATATACTGTAATCCCTTCAAAGGGGAATGGGATCTTATCTTTAATCCACTCCTTAGGGAATATCTCTCTCATGCCATAAGAACCGTTGAAGTTAATGACATTCTTGGCCTTCTCGTAATCGTTCTGATAACTGATATCGTGCAACTGTCGTAAGAGACTACGGCGATACGGTTGTCGGAAAAAGAAAGCTATCGTCTTTCTCACAAACCGTCCCCATTCTTTCGGTTGCAGTAACAGTTTTATATAATCTGCAAAGGTGTTATGTGAGGAGATGGCTTCCAACTTATTCCATGTCTTACGGTAGCGGGCTTCTAAAACCTGTGCGTCATGGCTGTCATCAGGAACGCCATCGATGGGAAAAACATCGATAAACAATCCGTAAACGCAGGGCTTGTCGGCATCTTCAATCAGTGTGGTATGACGATTACATAGTTTGGCGAAAAACAACGGGTAGTCTTTTGTGTTATAGGGAGTAACCAGTTCATAGTCTTCCCATTGGGCAGTAGTTGCCAGTTCTATAAAACGGTCGTAATCGGGTCGTGGCATCATCACGTCAATATCATCATCCCAAGGGATGAGGCCGTGATGGCGAACAGCCCCTAAAGCTGTACCACCGCAACAGAAGTAGGTGAGGTGGTGCTTCTCGCAAATATCTGTAAAGAACTGCAGTGTGTCAACAATAATGGCATTCCATCGAGGCTGTTGTTCGGGTGTTACTATCATAAGGTATTACTTCTATAATCCGTGCAAAAGTAGTCTTTTTATTTTGATTATCAAACATTTCATCGTATTTTTGATTTTATCCAAGATACTCTCGTTCGGAAATGAAAAGAAAATCTATACTTTTCTTTTGCATTTCGCTCACTTAATCGTATCTTTGACTACGTCGAAGATACTCCCGTTCGAAAAAACTCTAATAAATTAGGTTTTTTACTCACTTAATCGTATCTTTGCAGAGTGATGGGTGATAATCTGAAAGAACGTACAGCCAAAGGACTTTTCTGGGGCGTGCTCAACAATGGCACGACACAGGTGTTGAATATCCTTATTGGGATATTCCTGGGCAGGCTGCTGTCTCCTGAGGATTATGGTATAGTGGGTGTGCTGACGATCTTCACCGTTATTGCCGGAAACTTGCAGAGTAGTGGCTTCACACAAGGACTGGTAAACCTCGAGGCACCGACTGCTCGTGACTATAATTCCGTCTTTTGGTTTAATGTGCTGGCCTCTGTCTCTATCTATGTGATACTGTTTCTTGCTGCCCCTCTCATCGCACGTTTCTTCGATGAACCAAGACTCATCAATGTTTCGCGGTTTGTCTTTCTGGGTTTCTTTATCTCATCCTTCGGCATCGCACATAATGCCTACATGTTGAAGAATATGATGAACCGAGAGTTGGCTATAGTGGGATTAGTTGCTCTTGTCATCTCAGGAACCGCAGGAATTATAATGGCTTTCCGTGGGTGGGCCTACTGGAGTTTGGCCTGCCAGCAGATCATCTACATTACAATGCTTAATATCGGACGCTATTATTATGTGCCGTGGCGACCACAACTGAAGATAGATTTCGGTCCTGTCCGTGAGATGTTCTCTTTCAGCATTAAGATCCTATTTACGAATATCATTAATACACTGAGCCAGCATCTGCTAACCTTTATCTTTGGTCGACTGTTTACAATCAAGGATGTGGGAAATTACTCGCAGGCAAACAACTGGAACAGTAAGGCAAATCTCTTCGTCAGTGGAGCTATCGGTCAGGTGGCACAGCCTGTGTTAGTAGAGGCTTCTACCGACAAGGAGCGACAACAGCGGGTGTTCCGACAACTGCTGCGCTTTGCAGCCTTTCTTTCTTTTCCGATCATGCTGGGACTCACGCTGGTAGGACATGAGTTTATACTTTTGACGATTGGCGAGAAGTGGTTGCAGAGTATTCCTCTGTTACAGATCCTTTGTGTCGGCGGTGCTTTCATGCCTTTCTATACGTTGTATCAGAATCTGTCTATCAGTATGCATCGGTCGGATATCTACCTGTGGTGTAACCTTGTTCAGATCGTCTTGCAGATTACAATCGTATTGTTATTCAGTCATTTCGGCATGAAGGTCATGGTAGTGGTATATACCCTGTTCCTTATTCTTTGGCTCAGCGTATGGCAGTGGTTTGCCCGTCGTCTGATTGGATTACGTTTCCGTCATGCTTTACTCGACGTGCTGCCTTTCTTTATCATTGCTGCAGGTACGATGATTCTTACCTGGTTGCTGACGCACTGGATATCCAACAATATTCTCTTGCTTATCTCAAGAGTAATCATTGCTGCAGGTATCTATTTCATCATCTTAAAGATAGTACATGCAGCGATCCTCGAAGAGTGTATTGCTTTCCTGAGAAAGAAGGTCGGGAAATAATTAAGATCTTATTCCTGCTCTTTCTGTTTGGAGTGGTAGATCTTTTCTCTGATGATACCTTTTAATAATAGATATAGGTACCTGACGAGACGATCTCCAAAGGGTATCCTTAACAGTAGCCTGGCAAAGGACAGTAATCCGCTGTTGCTGTAAGCGGGAAGTCGTACACTGAGTTGATTGACTGAGACACCAGCCCGAAATGCTTGTACATAGATCTTCAGCAATCCCACCTTCGTAGCCCACGCATAATGATTTTCTTTATCGTGATTGACGATAAAATCAGCTATTGTCTGGTTGGCTTTGAGCAGAGAACCCACATGACGGGGAGTAATACCTTCCTTGAACATCCCCATCTGTTCTATACGATAGTAACTGACTACATCGTCTATCCATGAGCGGCGGGCAACCCAGATTAACCTGGGGACAACGCTATAGTCATCTGCTTGGTTGACACCTTCCATTGTGAGAATGTGGTAATCCATGTGTAAACTGCGGCGTATCAGTCGTGCCCATAACTGGTGAGACAGGGTGTTCTGTGCCAATAACAGTTTCAGATAGCTTTCTTTTGAACCGTGCCAAGGAGTAACCTTCCGTTCTGTTCCATCAGCATATTTTTCCATGTATCCCCCGTCTACAATGTCTGCATCGGTCAGTTGCTGCTTGTTGACGAGACGCTCCACTGCATTTGTCGGTAACCAGTCGTCGCTGTCTACATGCATGACGAATTCACCTGTGGCAGCCAATATGGCGGTAAGCCGAGCTGCACCTACTCCTCGATTCTTTTCGTGATGAAGTATCTTTACTTGTCTTTGTCGCTCAGGGTATTTTTGAAGTACCTGTTGGAGCACTTCTATACTATGGTCCGGTGTGCAGTCGTCAACGAAGATGTATTCCAATTCTTCATAGGTTTGTGCAAACAAGGTCTCTGCACAAGTAGCTATTACTCGCTCTACACCGTAAACAGGTACTAATATCGAAACCTTTATCATGTTGTCTGTCTCATCTGGATAAACATCTCAAGCAAACGCGTATCTTCCTGATAGGTGAGCTTCATATTACTCTCTTCACCAAGGGCTACAAAAATGGGGGTGCCGGGTAAATAACGCTTGACGACACCACAGTCGTCGGTAACCTTAAAATCAGGATCTTTCAGGGCAATATCATAGGCCTGACGTATCGTGCCGATCTTAAAGGCTTGTGGCGTCTGAACTCTGCGTAACCGTGAACGGTCGGGAATGTCCTTTATGAAATCACCATCCACCTCGATGATCGTATCTGTTGAAGGCATGGCCACAGTAGCGGCATCATAATGGTGGAGTGCCTCGGTAACGTCATCGATGATCCGTTGGGAGACTAATGGTCTTGCGGCATCATGGAAGACCAGGTTAACATCCTCCTCTTGATAGGCGTTGATGGCCGAAAGACTGGAGTCGTAACGCTCCTTGCCACCCCGCAGGATCTTCTTCACCTTCTTCCATCCGTTCTTCTGCACGATCTCTTCCATCTTAGAGAGATAGAGCGCATTGCTGACGATGGCTATCTCGTCGATATGCGTGTTCTGCTCGAAGGCATCTACCGCATGCTCGATAACCATCTTGCCTGCTATCTCCAAGAACTGCTTGGGCAGGGCGTTCCCTAATCGTTTGCCTACGCCGCCGGCCAAGACTACCGCAATATTCTTTGTCATATCAAATTCCTTTGGGGCAAAGTTACAGATAAATGAGAGAAAAGCCAAAAAACAATGAAAATAATTTAGGAGTAACTTAGCAAAGCTTAAGCTACAAAAAACGATATCATGAGTTTTCCTGCGATAAAAGTCAAGGAATGCGCGTAATGACTTGGGACTTTTGTTCTTAGCATCTGGGACTTTCATCCGTAAAAAGTCCCAGATCGTTGACCCTTTTTCTTATGTTTTTTAGTTGAAAGGATACGTAAATAGTTAAATAAACGTAAATATTCAAAGTTGCGCTTGTCAAAGATTATTATTTGATAAAAAAGCAGTACCTTTGCATCCCGATTATTGTGGGGCCGATGAGAACCCCCGAAGGCAGAGTGTAAATAGTAGCCTACCCGTGTGGTCGCTGCGGTTTGTGAATCTCTGCTTACTGGCAGACGGAGAGTCTGCTCGTTTCCAGGTACGGAAGCCAGGCGCAATCGGATGGCGACATA
>CADBSW010000071.1 GCA_902797505.1 uncultured Prevotellaceae bacterium
CTCTTCCAGCGTGATGTCTATTCTGTTCTCTCAGGATCGATGCCAGCCACGAAAGAGAGCATGGATACCTTTAAAAAGAATCTCAAGCAGTTGGGCTTGAACAAGAACGGTATTTATGACAGTAGTGTGAAACTGATGGAGGCATATGCCGGTGACGGCGACCTGTATCTGGAGCTTTGCAGATCACTCTATTCGAAGTTGGATGAAACAGGTAAGGCCGGACTCTTAGAGGGCTTTTCTACAAAGTATGGTAATTCCGACGATGCTACCAAGAAGAAAGTTTCACGCTTTATCCGCGAACAACTGCTTGATATGGATACCAACTTGCTTTATGTGGCTCTCATGAATATTATGAATCTTGAGAGTAATCGTCATTGATATTATTGTTTACGATTATCCCAACTATCTGACTACTGTCTGTTATCCTGCAGATGGTAGTCGGATTGCTATAAAAATAAAAAAAATTGTTTTTATCCCATTTTTATGTACCTTTGATTTTTAAAAGAAACGATATGACAAAAAAAGTATTATTTTCGTTGATGGCAGCCCTGACATTCTGTATGTCAGCGGCTGCACAAGGAGTCAACTTCGTAGAGGGTAAGACCCTATCTGAAGTAGAGGCTCAGGCTAAGGCCGAAGGCAAATTAGTTTTCGTAGATTGCTATACCGAGTGGTGCGGTCCTTGTAAGATGATGGCCACCCGTGAGTTTGTCAAGAAAGAGGCGGGTGATTACTTCAACGCCAAGTTCGTCAACTTCAAGATCGACATGGAAAAAGGTGAAGGTCCTCAGGTGGCCAAGCAATATGACGTGAATGCATTCCCAACCTTCCTTATCCTGGAATCTAATGGCGACCTGCGCGGTCGCTTGGTAGGTGCAGCTAATATTGATGAGTTTATCAAGAAGGTGGAGGCTGCCTTGAATGAAGAGAAAGGACTTCCCTGGTATCAGAAGAAATTCAAGGCTGGAGCGCGTGATGAGGCATTCCTAAAGGAATATGTCAAATTACTTAGCGACAATTATATGCGTGATGAGGTGAAGAATGTCACCAAAGTGCTGTTGAACGGTAAAAGTGGATCTGAGATTGCCTCAGATAAAGCCTTGTTCGGTGCATTTATGCAAGGTGGTTTCACACCCTATGATGACTCTTTCCTTTCTGTCTATAAAGAGCGTGCAACAGTCACAAGGGTACAGGGTGAACCCGCAGCCAAAGAGTTGGATGATGTCTGGAGACAGTATGCCATGGCCAGTATGAAGTTTGATGGTAAGACCTACCAAGGATTTGACAATGAGAAGTTTGAGGCTTACAAACAGCTGATGCGTGAGTATGCTGTTCCTGATATTGATGGTATCGTAAAAGAGACGATGATCAACAATGCCAGATATGCAAAAGATTATCCTACGGTTTACAAAGAACTGGTCAACACCATGAAGGCTGGTGGTGAGATTAACGATCGTATCGTTCTCACGGATATGGAGACGCTGGTGAAAGAATACAAGTCGAATAAGAAGGCTATCAAGAACATCGCAAAACTTGCCAAACAACGTGTAGCCGACTTGCAAAAGAAGGATACCAGCGGGGAACGTAAGTTTAAGATGGGTGACAAGGAGATTACGCTCACGGGATATCTGATAGAGCAATATCAGGATGTCATCGAGGAGGCTTCCAAGAAATAATATCAAAGGATATTCGTTCAAATAACAAACAGTCATAGTGGAAAATGTTCTCCCGCCTTTTCGAAAAGTGCGACGAGGCTACCAAGAAGAAGGCTGCCCGCTGTCTGCGCAACCATCTGGCAAACCTGCCTTACAATGTGATCTATTTCTCTGCCATGGAGATCGGTAAATTGGAAGGGCAGGTAAAGGGACACTAAAAATATAATTCCACGCAGATTATTTGGATGTCTGCGTGATTATTCCTACTTTTGTGACATCATCCGGATCATAGTGGTTCGATGGTGTCACAAAATTTGTTTTGTATGGTACGTAATTATCTTATTCTATTGTTGATGTTTCTGCTGGCTCCACTCACAGGCATGGCGGAGGAGGCCGACAGCGTGAAGTATGTCATCCAAGGCACCGCTCCATATAACATGGAGGGAAAACAGGTGAGGATCAGTTTCTCTGACAGTAGGGGTAGCCATATCTTGTGTACTTCTACCGTTAAGAAGGGAAAGTTCAGCATGCAGGGAGTGATTCCCGAACCAGTCATCGCAAGTATAGAGATTGCCGA
>CADBSW010000072.1 GCA_902797505.1 uncultured Prevotellaceae bacterium
AAGTTAAAGGTTGCGTAAGCAACACAATTATGCCGCCCCTTTGCATTTTGCGATTATCGTCACGACTCGGCATAGTTGGCTATTGCCTTCCTCCTTCGCATCTCGGCTATTCAAGTATACTTGATAGCACTCGATTTGGCGTCGGTTCAAGTAAACTTGGCTCTGCTCTCGCTGCTCCTCTCATTCCGGCCACCGAGCCGGAATCTCATCCGTGTTATCCGCAGGAGATCCCGGGTCAAGCCCGGGATGAGTCCCTTCGACCTTTGACCTTTGACCGTTACTGATTCGCCTTCTTCGCAAACTCGAAGAGTTCCAACGGCAGATGACAATACCCCTCAGGATTCTTATTCAGGTAATCCTGATGATAGTCCTCTGCTGTATAGAAGCAGTTGAGCGGCTCCACCTCGGTCACCAACGGCTTGTCGTATTTCTTCTGCTCCTCGTCGTACACCTCACGAATCACCGGCACATCCGCCTCGTCGGTATAGAAGATGCCCGTGCGGTATTGCGTTCCCACGTCGTGTCCCTGCTGGTTGAGTAGGGTAGGGTCGATAGCCTTGAAGTACATCTCCACGAGGAACCTCAGTGAGATGCGCTCCGGGTCGTACGTCACCATCACCGTCTCCGCATGTTGCGTGGTGTTGGTGCACACCTCCTTATACGAAGGATTCTCGGTGATGCCGTTGGCGTATCCCACCTGTGTCTTCGTCACCCCCTTGATCAACTGGAAGAAATGCTCTGTTCCCCAGAAGCACCCTCCCGCAAAATAAATTACCTTTTCCATATACTTATATTATTCTATATCATTTTCAACTTTATGTTCTTCTCTCTGTTTCGGCAGAGAGATAGAGATCCTTATGAGGGATAACGCCCAGCCTGTGATCTGTCGCCCCCATGGGGCTTATATATTGGGGTATATCCCACACGGGGGTTGACACCCCCGCCTATACTCTGACGCCCTACGGGCTGATCAAGTCCGCGATGAGGACGAGCCTTCGACCTTCGACCTTATACCGGGTCCCTTAGGCCGGAAAGGTTGCGATAGCGAGAGAGGAAGCTATAAAATCCAATGATCGAGCACGGCGCTATAGGCGGTGCGAGGACCTGTTTGAGCGCAGCGAGTCCCGCAGCACAGTGCGAGGAATTGAGATTTTATCTGACTCGGAGCGTGCAACGAGCTCTCTTTTTGGTTACTTTTTCTCTGTCGGAACAGAGAAAAAGAACTATAAACAACGTTACCACCCCTCCGGCAACACGATATTCTCTACCTCGTGCGCCTCACGGAACAGTGGCGCTATCTCCTCATCCCTGAATCCTGCGATGCCACAACCGATGCGCGTCACGAGGAACGTCAGTTCGGGGTGCTCACGGGCGAAGGCGATAAACTCATCCACATACGGACGGATCGTCTCCACGCCGCCCTGCATCGTGGGGATGGCGTAGCTCTGTCCTTGCAGACCGACGCCCTGTCCCATCACGGCGCCAAACTTGCGGTACGCGATATACGCCGCGCCACCGCCATGCATCCCTCGCAGATTACTGCCGAAGACGAATATCTCGTTCGGCTGCAGCTCGGTGATATACTCCGGTGTTGTACGTTTCTTTTCCATATATACATCTTTTAATATGATATCCTTGAGATCATAGTCATCGGCTGTATGGGATATGCTCTTGCAAGAAACCGAAGCACCCATCGGCATCATGCCACTGTCGGCTTCTGCCTCCATCTCTCCGTATACCACGGCACGCTCGTCGATCACCTCCGGCATGTCCATGTTCATGTCGAAGTGCTTCCTGAAGTAAGGCGCTATCACCTGGTCCATCAGTCGTCTATACCGCTGCGACACGGCCGATGGCGTCATCCCCAGCTGCACGGCTATCTCCTTGCCTTTGAATCCCTCCCGCAGCATCTGGTTGATCAGCAGACGGTCGATGCGGCTCATCGGCACCTGGTTGCACATCTCCTCCACCATCTGGTTGAACTGCCTTCGCAGGTCGCTTGTCAGGTCGAACGACTGCAGGTAGTCCTCGAAGGTGATGCTGCCGTATTCCCGTTTGTACCATTTCAGTGCGTCGAGCACCACATAGCGGAATCCGTTCACCATCCAGGTGCGCAGCGACACCTCGGGCGAACGGTCTTCCAGCGGTTTCCAGTTGTGCTCCATCAGATAGATGGCGTACTGGTGTGCAAGGGATAGGAAGTCGAGGTTCTCTTTCTTGCTCAACTCATATCGTTTGTCGAACAGCTGGTAGGCCACCCTGCAATATTCATAGAAATACTGCCTATAATAATAGGTGTCACCGCGGCGCAGTCCGTCAATTATCTCATCTTCACTGGTCATCTCAGAAAAATTTGCTGCTAAGTTACATATTTTTTTCATAACTGCTTTATTTTTTTTCATAAATCTCTTTTAAGGATATAAAGAGTTTTTTCAATACATTATTAACTTTAATACCCCGAAAAAATGAAAAAAGTATTTAATCTGATTATCGTCGATGAGAGTGGTTCAATGTCTGTTATTCGCGAACAAGCTTTTTCAGGGATGAACGAGACCCTGTCTACTATCCGCTCCATGCAGAAGAAATATCCTGATACCGAGCAGCATGTCACGCTGATCACCTTCGACAGCGACCATATGAAGTGGCATTATGACGATGTGCTGGCCGATCATACGCACGAGTTGTCGTGGAGGGCCTACAGTCCGTGTGCGGCTACCCCGCTGTACGACGCCATCGGCAAGACCGTCTCTAAGCTCAATGCCCAGGTGGGCACCGACGACCATGTGCTGGTGACCATCATCACCGATGGTGAGGAGAACTGCTCCAGGGAGTGGACACTGAGGATGGTGCGCCAACTGATTGACAAACTGAAGCAGCAGCACTGGACCTTCACGCTGATAGGCACCGACAACCTGGATGTGGAGGGCATGGCCCATATGATGAGTATCGACGAGCACCTCTCGTTCACCGAGGATGCCGAGAGCACCAAGGCGATGTTCTCCAAGGAGCGCAGCGCCCGCATGAAGTACAACGATTGTCTGGCCAAGGAATGCGCCATGCCCACAGGCTCCTTCTTCGATGAAGAATCTTAAAGTGAAGAGTGAAGAGTGAAGAATCTTTAATGAGCCCCGCAGGGGCGACACAACATAGGCGGGGTGCGCACGCCCCCGTAATGAAGAGTGAAGAATATTAAAGAAAAGGGTGACATTCATTCGGGGACTGGCTCTTTAATGTGCCTGTCCCCGCTACACTCTGCGAGCCCTCCTCATCGCATACCCCTCTCCCTCATCCCGGCCCACGAGCCGGGATCTCCTGCGGAAGAATCTAAAACACAGAGCAACCGAG
>CADBSW010000073.1 GCA_902797505.1 uncultured Prevotellaceae bacterium
CTTGCATGGGGTTGTGAAAAATAATTTATATCTTTGTCCAAAGAATAGTAAAAACATCCATTAAATAGCAATAATCATGAGGAAATGCCCATTTTGTGACGAAATGATAGACGACGGCCTATCTGTCTGTCCTATCTGTGGTGAGGAGTTGGGAGAAACATCCCCACCAAAGCAAGAGAGTGTTATGGAAGAGTCTGCTGTGGTCGAGAAACGCGAATGTCCGATCTGCGGCGAGATGATTGATGCCCATCTTGACGTTTGTGATATCTGTGGTGAACCGACGCATTTCCATGACGTTCAAGAAGAACCCACAGAAATTCCGGAGATTATCGAAGAAACAGAGTCTATAACAACGATCGAAGAAGCAGAGCCTGTAACCACCGTCAAACAAGATAATCCCGTTGCACCCGTTGAGCGCCCAGCTATTCAACAACAGTTACCCGAAGAAGGTAAGAAAAAGTCTAACCGTAACTTTATCATCGGCCTTCTCGCCCTTCTGCTGTTAGCCATCTGCGGATTACTGTATCTGCTTTTCTTCAAAGGAAACCAAGAAAGAAAGCTTCTCGACGGCGATGATATTGAACTACCGATGGATTCCATCCAGCAAGATACAGTCAAGGGAAGCTCCATCCAGGCGGTGCTCGACAACATGCAGAGCGAATTGAACGAGGATGTTATCTTCGTGGCTAAATATCCCGATGAGGACCGTGCCTGCATGTATTACCTCTTCAACGGAGAGTTGTTTAAATACAATGCACTCAACGGCTTAGAGGAAACGGTCAGCGTACCCATGGATTCGGAGACGGATATGGTATTGTTTGCTGAACCTGAAGGTGACGGTGAGTACATCCGAATTGACATGGGCAATGAGAACATGGAGCACACCGCCTTCTATCGGTTGAATACCCAGACGGGCAAGATCGTGAGAGTGAAAGAATCGGAAGGACCAGCAGAAGGACCAAAGCCGCAAGGACCTCCTGACATGGACGGTAAGAACCCTGGTGATATGCCTCCACCACCACCAACAGGTGGAAACAACCTTCAGACTAAAGGCAACAAGAACGCTGGTGCTCAAAAACAAGCACCTACACCTCCTGCACCCAAAAAGGTGCGACCACAGCAAAGAGCGGAAGAAGAAGTTCCACCGCCACCCCCATCCAACGGTCCTGGTTATCGTCTTGAACCCATCAACAAGGGTGATATTCCCAAGGGCAACAACAATGGCGGCTATCATTTTTAATGACAGACTATTAATCAACGAATAATCAATACTAAGGATATGGATGAAATGAAAAGATGTCCCCAATGCGGACAAATGGTCAAGGCAGTAGCGAAAAAATGCCGTTACTGCGGATATTGGTTTGAGGGAGGTCCGACAAAACAAGAGGCTCCCGAGCAGGAACCGCCAAAGGAAGATGTATTAAGTCAAGGACCTCAGCAAGAAGAGACACGTTATCAAGGACCTCAAGCAATGAATCAGGAGCCTTCTCAGGAAGAGCCTTCTCAGGATCCACCCAGACAAGATCCTCCGAATAACGATAACAAACCATCCGACAGCACACCCCCACCCCCATCTCCTGATTCCAACGGAAGACTCATCACCGTGTGGGGTGTTATCAAAGAAGGTACAGGGATAGGATTAAAGAATTTCCTGTCTATCTTCCTGGCAATTATCCTCTTCATTCTCACCTGTTGGATACCCTACATCAATGCAGGCACTGTCGTAGCACTCTATAACCTGCCCATCGTACTCAGCAAGAGCGACGGCAAAATGATACGTCCCACCTTTATCTTCAAGAGTGAGTTCCGGAAATACATGGGTGAGTTCTTCAACCTTACCGGTCTTATAGCTATCTCCATCTTCCCAGCCATCCTCTTCGTGATCGTTCCCGCCATCGTCATCAGTTACGGCTGGTCACAGGCCTATTACCTGATGTTCGACAAGGAGATATCCCCTTCGGAGTCGATGATACAGAGTACGAAGATTACGTATGGCTATAAGTCAACTCTCTTCTGGATCGATTTCTTTATCGGATGGATTGTGATCATCCTGAGCTATCTTATCCACCAGATCTTTATCAAGGGTATGGAGTCTATGGAAGCATACGTCATCGTCATGCTTATCTTTACGGCTGTTGTCTCCGTTGTCAGGATTGGCTGTAATGCCGTAATTTACCGCGAACTGCAGAAGAGATATTGATATAGTTGGGATATAAACATGTGGTTACAAATGCTCCCCTGTTGAAATTCATCAGCAGGGGAGCATTTGGGTATAAGGTAATTATGAGTTATTCATTGAGATCAGCGACACGGAATGTGGTAACCATAAGCGTATTCTTTTTCGTCAGTGCATTGGGATCACCCATAATCATTCCATATTCTCCCGGGGTTAGATTATCCAAAGAAATGAGATATGAGGATTCTCCATATTTTTTCGCATTGTAGTCAATACTACTCAGTGAGTTTTCCGATACCCCAGAGAATGTTCCTAATTCTGAAACTAAAGCTTGTCGTTTGTTTTGCTTAACCTCAAACTTAAAGAGATTGATAAATGACTTTGGATCAGTCTTATTATCAACAGCTTTAACTATCAGCTTGATAGTGGGTTCTTTTTTTACAATGGCAGTTGAATTCTTACCATTCAGTGTGATTCTTGTTTTTATTTTCCCGATGCCTGTCAGATACAGAGATGCTGCGGCTTTTGTCTTTAACACAGCATTTTCACGAGGTAACAATTTACCAGCGGCATCCGAAGTCAGCACCAATGACTGTTCTGCAAACTCTGGTTCTTCAACGGTTATTTGTTGAGCTTTTGCATGAATGATTATGACCGATAAGAGGGCAGTAAATAAAATTTTCTTCATCTTAAGTTTGTTTTAAGTTATACTTGTTTTTTCTTTGTAGGCAAATATATCCATAATAGCCCATACAACAAAAAATATTAATAATATTTGATACTTTTAAAGCTTATTATATCTATCATTTGACAATTACACAACAGATTTTAAAAGGCTTACCTTGCATTAATACAAAAAAACGTGAAAGATTTGCATTTTTTCTGAGATTATTATACATTTGCAGGGTGATTTCGTTAGAGAACGTAATTTTATTTAATTAATCATTTATAAATCAAAGGTTATGATAAAGGTAAAGAAATCTATGGTTTGCCTGATGGCAAGTGTATTATTATTCAGTTCTTGTATCGGTTCTTTCGGTCTTTTCAACAAGGTGCTCGACTGGAACAAAGAGGCTACCAGCAGTAAGTTTGTCAACGAGGTGCTCTTCATCGTGTTGCACATCATTCCTGTTTATGAGGTTTGTGGTGTCGTAGACGTTCTTGTACTGAACACCGTTGAGTTCTGGACAGGCGACAATCCTATTGCCAGCAATGTAGGCAAGACCCAGAAAGTGATGGGCAGCGACGGTAAGATGTATGCTGTTACCAACCTGAAGGATGGCTATGAGATCAAGAACGAGGCTGGTGAAGTGGTTGACTTCAAGTTCGACAAGTCTGAGAAGGTATGGAGCCTGCAGACACAAGACGGCACTACTGTCAAGCTGTTGAAGGTGAAGGACAACAATACCGCAGAGGTTTATCTCCCCAATGGCAAGAACATGGAGGTAAGCATGGATAACCTCGGACTGTATCAGGTTCGTATGGCTGCCGGCAACGGTATGTACTTCGCAGCACGCTAATCAGCGAATCAGCGATATATCAAGGTGGTTATCGCCTTGTCATCGAATATCTCCCGGGCAATGTCACGCACTTGTTCGGGAGTTATTCTGTCTATACTGTCAAAGAGTTGTGCGAGATTACGCTCTACGCCATAGTGCAGGAAGCTGCGCCCGAAGTCGATGGCGAAGTTCTCCCGGTTGTCCGAGGCTACACCCAGTTGTCCCTTCAACTGTTGTTTGGCCGTATAGAGTTGTCGCTCAGACAGGAGTTTGTCGCACATCTTATCCAACTCCTTGCGCACCAAGCGCAGGCAACGCTCCACATCATGACTGTCACAACCGAAGTAGGTTGACCACATTCCCGTATCGGAGTAATTCACCATCGTACTCTCCACCGTATATACCAATCCCCGTTTTTCCCGCAAGGCTACATTCAGACGGGCCGTCATTCCCGGACCACCCATGATATTATTCAACAGATAGAGCACGATCCGGCGGTCATCATACATCCGATAACCTCTGTTGCCAATCATCACATGTGCCTGGTGAGTACCCTTCTGTATCTCCTCATGACGAGGGACATACTCAGGTAACGCTGCCGTTTCCAGCCTCCTCCCATCAGGAGTATGTGCTCCGTCATTCACCTTACACCTACCCGCCACATCCGTGGTGGCACGCTCCAGCAGACTGACCACCCTCTTACGATCCACATCCCCATAGACAAAGAAGACCGCACGTGTAGGGATGTAGTATTTCCTTGTAAACGACAGGGCATCCTCCGTACGGAAAGTCCTTACACGATCAGCGTTTCCTAAGATATTCCGCCCTAACGGATGATCGGCAAAGATCAAATTCTCAAAATCATCGAAGATCAACTCTGAGGGAGAATCCTGATAACTGTCTATCTCATCACAGATCACCTCCACCTCCTTGTCAATCTCCGACTGGGGGTAGGTACTGTGGAAGACGATATCCGACAACACATCAACGGCCTTAGGAAAGTGCTCTTTCAGTATCGCCGCATAATAGACCGTGTCTTCTTTCGTGGTAAAGGCATTCAGGTCGCCACCCACACGCTCCAGACAATTAACCACCTGCAAGGCATGACGACGGTGCGTCCCTTTAAAAGTGACATGCTCACAGAAATGAGCCAATCCCTCTTGTCCCACTTCCTCATCACGTGTTCCGGCAGCTATGACATAGCCGCAATACACCACCGGTGATGCCGACTCGAGATGAATCACACGGAGTCCATTGGATAACGTATAGGTATTGTATTTCATCATTTGGGTGCGAAATTACTAATTTTTTATGGGATATTCATCAAAATAACGTAACTTTGCCCTCAGAATAACTAAAAACATTATCGACATGATTAAAATCACAGACAAAATCTATTACGTTGGTGTTAATGACCGTAACAAAACCCTGTTTGAAGGACTATGGCCCCTCCCTAATGGAGTAAGCTATAACTCTTACTTGTTGGTTGACGAGAAGGTATGCCTGATCGACACCGTAGAGGTTGACTTCTTCACACAGTACTTAGAGAATATCCATGAGGTGATTGGCGACCGTCCGGTTGACTATCTGGTGATCAACCACATGGAGCCCGACCACAGCGGTTCTATCGCTTTGGTGAAGAAATACTATCCTGAGATTCAGATTATCGGCAACAAGAAAACCTTTGGTATGATGCAAGGTTTCTATGGCGTGCAGGGTAATGAGATAGAGGTAAAGAATGGTGACACCCTTTCTTTAGGTAACATCGAACTGCAGTTTGTGCTCACCCCGATGGTACACTGGCCTGAGACGATGGTAACGCTCTGTAATAACCCAGCCACAGCAGAAGAAGGCGCTGTATTATTCAGTGGTGATGCCTTCGGTTGTTTCGGTGCGTTGAATGGCGGTGTGATCGATGAGCAGATCAACTGCGACACCTTCTGGTTGGAGATGGTTCGCTACTACTCTAATATCGTTGGAAAATACGGTACTCCTGTACAACAAGCGTTGAAGAAGCTGGCCGGAGTAAAACTCTCTTATATCTGTACTACCCACGGACCGGTATGGCA
>CADBSW010000074.1 GCA_902797505.1 uncultured Prevotellaceae bacterium
TATTACTCATTAATAAATACTATTACACAGCTCTTAGACTTGTCAAGAGAACGTACAACAGCAGGATTCTGCTCTACGAAGATGCGACCTGCAGGAATGTTGTAGCTATTTACCAAGACGTCACGGATAGACTGAGCACGCTGCAAGAACAGATCCTTGTCCTTTACCTCGTCACCCAAAACGGTAATGTAGATATCACTCTCACCATTTGTCTTCTCTTTCCAATCCTGTGCGGCTGTGTAAACATTAACTTCCTGCAACTGATTGATCTTAGCAGAATTGTCGTCGAATGAGATCAGTGTGTGGATCTGGTTAGAGTTAACAACCTGCTTCTCAATACGGTTAGGCTGTTTCTTAGCCTCTTCTGTAGCTGCACGCAGACGGTTCAGCTCGTCGTTCATAGGAGCATACTTAGTCCAGTCACGCTTTGCAAAAGAGAATCCACGACTACCATCATGATTCTTGAAATGATAGGTAAGACCTAACAGCACGTTCACACGACCGTCCCAACGCTGAGAGGTAACAACACCATCATGCTCGTCATCAACCCAAGCATTGGTAGCTTCAATATTGAAGTCCCAAGCCTCGCTCAGACGGAATGCAGCCTGCAAACCGATTCGACCAACGAGATAGAGGTCACCATTGTCGCTGAACATAGTGTTACCAGCATTCCATGCTCTTTCAGAGAAACCAAATGCCTGCTCACCACCAAGTCCTAAGATACCATTGAGGTTGAACTTACGTCCCTCTTTGAATCCACAGAAAAGGTTTGTGAAGTTGAACAAACCATCCAGATAAGCACCAGCTGAATTGTAGTGGAATGTCTTCAGGTTATGAGCAACACCTCTGCTGCTATTGAAGACACCCTGAACACGAGCACCTAAATAAGGTGAGAACCACTTACCGAAGGCAATAGCGCCAGAAGGTAAGATACGACTTGTGATAGACGGCTCTGTCTGGTAACTACCCCAGTTAAGGTTGGCACCTGCGCCAATGCTGAAAAACCAGTTGTCACCAAACTTTGACTTGTTTAAAATCTTACCATCTGTCTGTGAATCTACCCAATAGATAGTCTCACCTGCAGGCACATTCTCCTGAGCAGCAACAGGCAGTGCTGCTAACAGTGGAAGAATAAATACTAAACAACTCTTCTTCATTTGTTTCATTTTGTTTAAATTAATTGAAATATTATAATACTTATTTTATTCCTAAATTACTGCTGCACCTTGTCGAGTTGTTCATAGACAGAGTGCATGCTCTTATAATCAGAAACAATATCCTTCATTGTCTGTACGGTAGCCCGCTTATCCTCGTGATAGGAACAGTCAATGAGATGTTCCAATGCCTTGCGCACCTCTTGATAGTCAAGCTTGATACTCTCAGCACGGAATATCATCGGATTCTCAGTGGGAAGGTCGCTCTCCGACTTACGGAGCAGCTCCTCGTAAAGTTTCTCTCCGGGACGTAATCCCGTAAACGTAATCTTGATATCCTTATCAGGAATCAGACCACTCAGTTCAATCATTCTTCTTGCCAAGTCAATAATCTTCACCGGTTTGCCCATGTCGAACACAAAGACATCATTGCCTTCGCCCAAGTAAGCGGCCTCAAGCACCAGTCGGCATGCCTCAGGAATCGTCATGAAGTAACGGATAATATCCGGATCGGTCACCGTCACCGGACCGCCCTTCTCTATCTGTTTACGGAACAGTGGGATAACGCTGCCGTTACTGCCCAGCACATTTCCGAAACGGGTGGTGATGAAAGAGGTCTTTCCCTGCATTTTGCCTTCCTTGATGGCATTACCGTAGCTCTGTACATACATCTCTGCTATTCGCTTGGATGCTCCCATCACACTACTGGGATGTACGGCTTTATCGGTGGAGATCATGATAAACTTCTGTACACCATACTTAACGGCCAGATCAGCGACCGTCATCGTACCTAACACATTTGCCCTAACCGCCTCACAGGGATAAAGCTCCATCATCGGGACATGCTTGTAAGCAGCAGCATGGAAGATATAGTCTGGACGGTAGTCCCGTATATTGGCTTCCATGCGAGAACTGTTTCGGACATCTGAGATGATAGAGGTAATCTTATTGTTGGGATAGCGCTTGGTGAGCTCCATATTGATCTCATACAAGGCTGTCTCTGAGAAATCCACCATGATCAGTTGTTTCAGATGGAACTTGCACAACTGTCGGCAAAGCTCACTACCTATACTTCCAGCAGCGCCTGTTACCATAACAGTCATATCCTTCAACAGATTATCTATCTCTTTCAGATTAATCTTTATCTCGTTACGGCCCAGCAAGTCTTCTATCTGTATACTTCTCAGCTGTATGCTGGCCTGCTCTTCAGACACGTCGGCCATCGGAGCGATACGCATACTGATATTATGCTTCAGTCCGTAGTTGAATATCTCATCATCACTGTGCAGGTCGTCCTTACTGGTGAACAACAGACAGTTGATTTTATATTTCTCAAATAGGGGCTGGATATTCTCCATACTGTCTATATAGAAGAACTTGTGCCCCAGCATCCGGTAGTTGTTTTTATGGGGGTCACGCGTAAGGAATCCCACCATATTATATTGTGTATCCGCAGTGCGGAGATAATTAGCCAGACTGACAGCCGACTCATCCTCACTGCTGAATATCATCGTATTCATGGTTCCGCTGCCTCCACTGCTGACCACACTGTAATAAAAGGTGGCTACCGTGGTGCGCATCAGCATCAGCAGGAACACCGATATCACAAAATCGAGCGTAATGATAGCCAGGACAAAATTCCCTACATGCTCGAAGATGAAGAAAGATATCACCAGCAATGAGACAGCTTTGAGTAACATCGCATAAATGATACGGACGAACTCTGTTACTGTGGCGTGCCGGATAATACCGTCATAAGTCTTTGTCACCCAGGTCCAAAAGATGGAGAAGACCATCGACCAGAGCAGAAACAACAAGGCAATACCCGGAACAATATTGATGTGCACTAAATAATTCAAAAACAGATAACTGAGCAATGTAGCCACTACGGACAAAAATACGTCCGTGGCCCATATGAGGTATCTGCTTAGATAATTGTAATGCAGCAACTTATTTATCAAATAACCTTTCACAATTAAAACCTATTTTCAATAGTTTAAGCTATTACTTTGCAATACCAACGAGAGATTCTTACCATTATCCCAATCCCGATGACAGTCTTGATGAAATAGTATCTGCGCTGCTGTCTTATCAACTTACCCTGCAAACCTTTGAAAGGCCCTTGCACGACAACCACTTCCTTGCCCGTCTTAGCCTCAGCCTCTTCAGAATCAATAATCTTAACATCGGCAAAACTCGGATCACAGAGAAAGCGTATCTCGTTCATCTCGTGATTGGATATCTCGTAATATTCGTTATGTTCATTTTTATAAACGCTCATCATGATGCAGCACTCCTGAAAAATACGCTGGATATCTCGATCGGGCAATGTCTTACGCACAAACACAAAATTATGTATTGCTGGCACCAACCGGTGATCATCCATACTATCGGCATTAGTATTCTTGACGTATGTCATTGGCACAAAACAACTTAGACCTCTGCCTTGCAGATAGTCAACCAATTGCATTTCCTTGCAATGGTAAGTGCGTATCGCATACCAACTATTGTCCTGTCCGTCGTTTACCATACCTTAAATCTCTAAAGCGTACATCCTCCTCTCCCCCATACATACAATATGGAGGTATCCCTGTAAAAGTAAGGATACAGTACTACTATCCCCTATCTATACAAGAGCATTTAACTCATAGAATCAAGAATGGAGCGCTATAACATTGCAAAGGTAGTTATTTATTTTACATTTGGTAATAGATAATAAGGAAAAAAGATTATAATTAACGTTTTTTAAAGTTTAAAACACACTTTTAATGTTATTACATAAGATATTTCGAGCAATAATAGTAATTATTGGGAGAGATATAGAGTATTAAAGCTAGGAGTCCTGTATACTAAAACTGGGAGTTTTATGTACTAAAACTCGGAGTCCTATGTACTAAAACTCGGAGTCCGGAGTACTTGGACTGGGAGTCCGGAGGCTCCGGACTATCTTCCGTAATAATATTTTTTATTACATTTGTTAATTATATCTTCGGTAATAATAATAAATTCTTCAGTCAACTTACTATTTATTCGAGAATTATCTGTAACTTTGCAGCCGCATTATAAATAATGTACGCATAAAATAAGGTAATAATCAATGGGATAACCCCTGATAAAAGTAAAACAATGGATTATAATTTCAGAGAAATTGAGAAGAAATGGCAGAAGAGATGGGTGGAGAACAAGACCTATCAAGTAAAAGAAGATGAGCAGAAAGAGAAATTCTATGTGCTCAACATGTTCCCCTATCCATCAGGTGCCGGACTGCATGTCGGTCACCCCTTAGGATATATCGCATCAGATATCTATGCACGTTATAAGCGTCTGCAGGGATTCAACGTATTAAATCCAATGGGATATGATGCCTACGGACTGCCCGCCGAGCAATACGCTATTCAGACGGGACAGCATCCTGCCATTACCACTGTCAAAAATATCAACAGATATCGTGAGCAGTTAGATAAGATCGGATTCTGCTTCGACTGGGATCGTGAGGTACGCACCTGTGATCCTATCTACTATCATTGGACACAGTGGGCTTTCCAGAAAATGTTCCAGTCGTATTACGACAACACTTCCAAGAAGGCTCTTTCTATCAGTTCTCTGGTGGAGCATTTCACCAAGGAAGGAACAACTGGTATTGACGCAGCCTGCTCGGAGGAACTCTCTTTTACGGCTGATGAGTGGAACAGTTGGGATGAGAAGAAGCAACAGGAGATCCTGATGAACTACCGCATTGCTTACTTAGGTGAGACGATGGTCAACTGGTGTGCCGGATTAGGAACGGTATTAGCTAATGATGAGGTCGTTGATGGTGTGAGTGTGCGTGGCGGTTTCCCTGTTGTTCAGAAGAAGATGCGCCAGTGGTGCCTCCGTGTATCTGCCTATGCACAGCGTCTGCTCGACGGTTTGGATCACATCGATTGGACTGATTCCCTGAAAGAAACCCAGCGTAACTGGATCGGTCGCTCAGAGGGTGCAGAGGTAGTATTCAAGGTGAAAGACAGTGATGTTAACTTCACCATCTTCACTACGCGTGCCGATACGATGTTCGGTGTTACCTTTATGGTATTGGCTCCTGAGAGTGAATACGTATCACAGGTTACTACGGCCGAGCAGCAACAGGCTGTTGAGGATTATCTCACCGCCACGAAGAAACGTACGGAGCGTGAGCGTATCGCCGACCGTAAGGTAACCGGTGTCTTCACCGGCTCTTACGCCATCAATCCTTTTACCGGTGATGCTATTCCTATCTGGGTAAGCGACTATGTGTTGGCTGGCTACGGAACAGGTGCCATCATGGCCGTTCCTGCTCACGACAGTCGTGACTACGCCTTTGCCAAGCATTTCAACCTTCCTATTATCCCATTGATCGAGGGTGCTGACGTATCCGAAGAGAGTTATGATGCCAAGGAAGGTATCGTGATGAACTCACCTGTTCCCGGAAAGAAGACAGAGTTCTCACTCAACGGACTGACTGTCAAGGAAGCCATTGCCGCCACAAAGAAGTTTGTGGAAGAGAAAAAACTCGGACGAGTAAAGGTTAACTACCGTCTGCGCGACGCTATCTTCTCTCGTCAGCGTTATTGGGGTGAGCCATTCCCCGTATACTACAAGGATGATATGCCCTATATGATTCCCGAGGAATGCCTGCCACTGGAATTGCCAGAGGTAGATCAGTATAAACCCACTGAAGACGGACAACCTCCATTGGGACATGCCAAGGTATGGGCATGGGATACCGCAAACAACAAGGTTGTTGACAAGTCATTGATTGATCACAAGACTATCTTCCCATTGGAATTGAACACGATGCCTGGCTTTGCCGGTTCTTCAGCATACTATCTCCGTTATATGGATCCCAAGAATACCCAGGCCCTTGTCGACAGAAAGATAGATGAGTACTGGCAGAATGTGGATCTCTACGTAGGAGGCACCGAGCATGCCACCGGTCACCTGATCTATTCACGTTTCTGGAATAAGTTCTTGTTTGATTTGAATGTCTCTTGTAAGGAAGAGCCCTTCCAGAAACTCGTTAACCAGGGTATGATACAAGGACGCTCTAATTTCGTTTACCGTGATAACACCGCTTCTGCAGAGAAGGGACACCCCGTATTCGTATCCTTCAATCTGCGTAAGGAATATACCGATGTTACTCCTATCCACGTGGATGTGAACATTGTCTCTAATGATGTCCTCGATATAGAAGCTTTCAAGGCATGGCGCCCCGAATATCAGGATGCAGAGTTTGTCTTGGAGAACGACAAGTATATCTGTGGCTGGGCCATTGAGAAGATGTCGAAGAGTATGTTCAACGTGGTGAATCCTGATATGATCGTAGAGAAGTATGGCGCTGACACCCTGCGTCTATATGAGATGTTCTTAGGACCGGTTGAGCAGAGTAAGCCATGGGATACCAACGGTATCGATGGTTGTCATCGTTTCCTGAAGAAGTTCTGGGCTCTCTACGACAAGGCACTCACAGAGAATGCCGAACAGAAAGAACCTACCAAGGATGAACTGAAGAGTCTGCATAAACTCATCAAGAAGGTATCACAGGATATCCCGCAGTTCTCTTACAATACCAGTATCTCTGCCTTTATGATCTGCGTCAACGAACTGCAGCAACTGAAGTGCAACAACCGTGAGGTACTGAAGACCATGGTGATCCTCATTGCTCCATTCGCACCTCATATCGCAGAAGAGTTATGGGAGCGCTTGGGTGAGCAGGGAAGTGTCTGTGATGCTCAGTGGCCATCATATAATGAGGACTATCTGGTAGAGAACACCATCTCACTGGGTGTCGCCTTTAATGGTAAGCGCCGCTTTGAGATGTCGTTTGCCGCTGATGCTGACAACAAGACGATAGAAGATGCTGTCATGCAAGATGAGCGGGCACAGAAATACCTGGAGGGTATGAAGGTGATCAAAGTGATCATCGTGCCCAAACGAATGGTCAACATCGTATTAAAACCATAAAAGAACACATATATTAACCTTAATAATATTATGAAGATGACGATTGATAAGAAAATACTGAAGAGTGAATGCAAGGATTATATAGGACTGACTCTTTCGAGTCTTTTATATGCCTTTGCATTCACATTCTTCCTGATGCCCTATGAGATTGTTACTGGTGGTGTAGCCGGTATTGCCGTTATCGTTTATTATGCCACAGGGTTCCCTAACTCCTATACCTATTTTCTCATTAATGCCGCTCTGTTGATCATGGCATTGAAGATCTTAGGTATCAAATTTTTGATAAAGACCGTTTTCGTCACATTTATGCTCTCTTTCCTACTGTGGTTGATGAAGGAAATAGCACCTGTTGACGCAGAAGGTCATATGATCAAGATTTTGGGTGAGGGACAAGACTTCATGTCGCTACTGATAGGGTGTATGATGACAGGTACAGCCTTAGGACTCACCTTCCTCTTCAACGGTAGTACGGGCGGAACAGATATCATTGCTGCCTCTGTTAATAAATACAAAGATGTATCACTGGGTACTGTTCTTATATTCGTCGACTTTATCATCATCGGCAGCTGTCTCTTCATACCGCAGTTCGGTACTTTCTTAGAGAGAATGACGATGGTGGTCTTCGGTTTCTGTACGATGATCATTGAGAACTTCATGCTCGATTATATCATGAACCGTCAGCGTCAGTCAGTACAGTTTATGATCTTCTCCAAGCATTACCAGGACATTGCCAAAGCCTTGGCAGAACAGACAGAGCATACGATGACCATCCTCGACGGTCATGGTTGGTTCAGCGGAAAAGAGATGAAGGTGATTGTCTTGATGGCCAAGAAGAGTGAGAGTGTGATGATCTTCCGTATCATCAAGATCATCGATCCCAATGCCTTTGTCAGTCAGAGTGCTGTCATCGGTGTATATGGTGAGGGATTCGACACCATCAAGGTGAAGACTCCAAAGAATGCGCAACAAATCATACAACAGACAGAATGAGAATAGTCTTTGCAACAAACAACCAACATAAGTTGGAAGAGATAAGAGAGATCCTCGGTGACTCATTCGAGGTGCTCTCTTTGCGTGATATCGGTTGTCATGAGGATATTCCGGAGACCGGTGATACCCTGATGATGAACGCTATCCAGAAAGCCGATTATATCTACCAGCATTATCATATCAACTGTTTTGCTGATGATACCGGACTGGAGGTGGATGCCCTGAATGGAGAACCCGGTGTACATAGTGCCCGTTATGCCGAAGGCACTGATCACGATAGTGAGGCGAATATGACGAAGCTACTCCATAAGTTGGAGGGTATTGATGAGCGTAGTGCCCGTTTTAAGACCGTCATCGCCCTGGTTAAGGAAGAAGAAGGTATAGAGACCATACGATTGTTTGAAGGTAAGGTAGAAGGAAATATTACCCTACAGCGTGAAGGCTCTGAGGGATTCGGATATGATCCGATCTTCCAACCAACAGGTTATGACCATACTTTCGCTGCCTTAGGCCTGGATATCAAGAATCATATCTCCCATCGTGCGAGAGCCGTTGCGAAATTAGCCGATTACCTAAAGAATAAATAATCATGATCAAGGAATTATCCGTCTTGATACCCGTATATAACAATAGTTGTGTACAGTTGGTGAGGGCGTTGCATCAACAACTCTCACAGACGGATATTTCCTTTGAGATCATCATTGCAGATGACGGCAGTACAGACCGCTCTTTTATTGATGAGAATAAATCACTTTCGCTGCTTACCCATGTGCAGTATCTTATCCGTAAGAAGAACATCGGCAGGGCAGCCATACGTAATATATTAGTACAACAAGCCAACTACTCGTGGCTGCTGTTTATCGATGGAGACCTATTCATCAAGAATGATTCCTATATCCATCGCTATCTCGCTTTCGACGAAAACAATACTGTTGTCTATGGCGGATATACCATCTCAGGAAACTACCCTGATAACCTGAGATGGCGTATAGAAAAGAAACATGAAGAGAAATCCTCCGCAGATAAAAGACAACAACATCCCTATCATGACTTTCATACCTGTAATTTCCTCGTGAAGAAAGATATTATGAAGAGAATACCTTTCAATGAGAAAATACGGGAATATGGCTATGAGGATGTGTTGTGGGGAAAACAACTCAAGGAGCATCATATCACACTCACACATATCGACAATCCTGTCAGCTTTGAAAGATTCGAAGATAATAAGACATTCATACAAAAGACAGAAGAGGCACTCCATACCCTCTATACCTTAAGCGCATCCCTAAAAGGATATTCCTCTGTATTGAATTACTCTTCACTGCATCCCTTACTGAAATTTCTCTACGGAAGAATAGGAAAATATCTGCGTAAACAACTCATAGACAATAATCCACCACTTTTTCTGTTCTATATATACAAAATATTGTATTATCACAATATAGAACAATAAAAGAATGAAAAGAATACTTACGATATGGTCATTACTCATGGTGATGATCACACCATTGGCTGCTATCGGTCAATGGAAAGCCTATATGGCCTATCACCATATCACCGATATAGAACCTGCCGGAAAACTGGTTTATGTACTCAGCAGTAATGACCTCTTCTCCTATAATGTCAATGACAACAGCGTTACTATATATAATAAGGTGAACAGTCTGAGCGACTCGTATATCGATTTCATCGCATGGAATAACACGGTCAAAAAACTGATTATCGTATATAACAATCAGAATATCGACTTACTCGACATGGATGATCAGGTAGAGAATATCTGTGATTATCACAATAAGACACTGTTGACCTCTAAGACCGTATATAATATCACCATCAATGGAAATGATGCCTATCTGAGCACTGCATCAGGCATTCTTAAAGTTAACATGAAGAATGCGGAAATCAGTGATACCTATTATTTCGGAGAAGCAGTAAACGATGTTACCTTACAAAACAATACTATCTACGCACTTACTGTAAATGGAACTGTTTATCAAGGTAATAGGAATAATAACCTGACAGATCCTGCCAGTTGGACAACTACCACTGATCACCCTGCCTTTACAGATGATAATGATATCACCATCAGTAATAATAATGGTTATCAGGAATTTATTGCCTACGACCGATTCAATAAATGCTATTGGAGTAATCAGAGCGACGGTAAACTACAGCAATACACGCTCTCTGATGAAGGAATAAAGACTGTTCTTGCCAGTAATATCAATCCGGAAGGACCCAAATATAATTTATTTAGTTATATGAAAATATATAAAGGAAAACTATATACCTGTGGGTCTGATAATAATTCTCAAGCAGGAATACAAGTATTGAATGATGATCAATGGACCATCTATGAAGATGATGGAATCAGTGAAAAAACCGGAGTATCAAACGTTGGTGCATACTGTCTGGATATAGATCCCAAAAACGAAGCACATATCTTTGCCGGCGCCAGAAACGGACTATACGAATATCTTGATGGAAAATTCATTAATTACTACGGATCAGATAATAGTCCAATAGAATCGTATAACTTAACAGATAAAGAATATCAATTAGTTACTGGTGTAAAATACAATCAGAGCGGTACACTGTGGATACTCAACAGTCAGGCCCCCAACACTTCACTGATTCAATTAAAAGACGGGCACTTCACCAAATACAATAAGGAAGAATTAATGAAACTCAATGATGGAGGATTCAATAATAAGAGTAATGGTGAACTGAGTAAGATGATGATAGACAGTCAGGGTCTGATGTGGTTTGTGAATAACAACTGGGTAACACCCGCTTTATACCAATATGATATCATCAATGACCAAATAAAAGCTTATGAGACTATCATCAATCAGGATGGAACAACTATCACTGGTATGTATCATGTCTATTTCGCTGAAGAGGATTTGGATCGTAATATATGGATAGGTACTGACGTAGGACCCTTTATGTTGGAGCGTAGTGAGATAAATAATGGCGGAAGTACCTTCACACAGGTAAAAGTACCCCGTAATGACGGCACTAACCTTGCCGATTATCTCTTGGCAAACGTAGATATTTATTCTATGGCTATTGATGGTGGCGGTCGTAAATGGTTTGGCACCAATGGTAATGGAGTTTATCTGATCAGTGCTGATAATAATGAGCAGATATATCATTTCACTGCAGAAAACAGTCCTCTATTATCTGATGTGATACGTTCTATAGTGATTAATAACACAACAGGTGAGGTATTCTTTGGCACTGATAAAGGACTCTGTTCCTATCAGAGTGATGCTGTCACAGCGAATGAAGAGATGACAAAAGATAATGTATGGGCTTATCCTAATCCAGTACGTCCTGACTATACCGGACTCATCACTATTGTAGGACTCTCTTTCGACAGTGATGTGAAGATTCTCACTGCTAACGGAACAGTTGTCAATGAAGGTAGAAGTAATGGTGGTAGTTATACCTGGGATGGATGTGACAAGAATGGAAAGAGAGTAGCCTCTGGTGTGTATATGGTTGCCACTGCCACCAGTGACGGTAAGAAAGGTACTGTCTGTAAAATAGCTATTGTCAATTAGCCATAACCATGAATAAGGGTATTATAATAAGAAAGTATTGGGCAATAGTAATTATTCTTTTACTATTACCCTTCTTTCTATATTTTATTCTTCAAATCCTTCCTACACATGATGACTGGGTAAGTACCACCAGCCCTGACTTCAATCCTTTGTGGATCAAAGAAAGGTTCTTATTCTATGGTTATCACTGGCGCCCATTCGATGCTGTCATAGGATATATCAACGGACTCAATCCGCAAGAGCTTTTTCCTTCTTTTAATCATTACGTTGTTGTAATAGGACATACGATATGTGTCTTGATGATATTCAAGATGCTTACAGTCCTTAAATTCAATCATACAGCTGTAAACATAGCAACACTCTACTGTTTTATAGCACCTGCCACCATGGCTACGGTAACAGCTGTAGACAGTATGAACCAGACATATGCCCTTATCTTTGATATCATCGCATTCTTATTCTATATTAAAAAGAATAGAATGAGATATATCGGATGGATCATGATGATTATTATTGCTGCCTGGTGGAAAGAGAACGGACTCATGTGGGCACTTATCTGTCCTATATTAGCGTATGGATTTGAGTTTATTGACCGTAAGACACTTAAAAAGGATCTTATCATAGGAGTAGGCATCATGATAACTTATGCATTAGCTATCTATCTGCTCCCAAAACAAATTATTATTCATCCTGAATATGTACCAGATGTCTTTAAGATTATCAAAAACTTCTGTAAGTTTTTCTTTACTACTTTCATAACAGTAGATTATATTTACTTACTACATCAGCCCAGTAAAAATATCTTATTGGCCGCTATTACATTCCTTTTCTCAGTACCTTTTGTTTATGTTGTATTTATAAGGAATATACCGATATTTAAAAGTAAGAAGATAATATGTACTATAATCTGCCTGTTGATAGCTGTTGGACCCCATCTGTTCACGGTATATAGTATGATGCATACCTATGCCGGAATGGCATTATTAGCTATTCTTATTGCCTATTCAGTAAATTATTACTATCATAAAAAATCTGTTTTATTATCATTTATATTATTCTTTTTCGTTGCTTTGTGTATAGACGCACATCTGATCCATGCATCGATACAATCTGGTAAAGTAGGAAAAAGAATGGCTATTGAAGCTATTCACGAAACACTTACACCGGTAAAAGATACATACGTTATTATTATAGAAGACGATTATCCTAAGCTTTCCTCTTTCTGTGTGATTCCAAATGAGGCCTTTGGATGGGGTATAGCGGCGCGCTATGAGACTAATTACCAATGGCCGGTAACTATTCAGGATACAACCATAGAGCGTTCTGTAGATGCCTCTATTCAAGCACGTCAATTAGGAAGAGAAATACTTTCAAAGAAACAATCAGAATGTATATGGATTATAGATCATGAAAATGTGGAGGTTATCAAATAAAAGAATGCTGGAGCTTAACTCAACTCCAGCATTCTTTCTATTGGTTTAACTGCCTCTTTACGAATATCTTCAGGCACGGTTACTGAAGGCCATTCATATTTCAGGGTATTGTAGATTTTCTTTAGGGTATTCATCTTCATGTAGTTGCACTCATTACAACTGCAACCGATAGAACCTTCTGATATCTCTGGGGGCACTGGGTAGAATGTCTTTCCCTCACACTGGCGCTCTATCTCATGCAGGATACCTGCCTCTGTGGCGATGATAAACTCCTTCTTATCACTCTCTATACAATGCTTCAATATCACAGCGGTAGAACCTACTACATCAGCCAAGGCTAATACTGGTCCTTTACACTCTGGATGAGCCAATACCAATGCTTCCGGATGAGCCTGTTTTAAGGCCGCTATAGCCTCTACAGAGAAACGTTCATGTACATGACAACCACCATTCCACAAAAGCATATTCCTGCCTGTGATACTGTTGATATAACTGCCCAGGTTATAGTCAGGACCAAAGATCAGTTTTTCATCCTGTGGAAAGGTATCTACAATTTTCTTTGCATTACCACTGGTAACCACTACATCGGTATGTGCCTTCACTGCAGCTGTAGTATTCACATAACTGATTACCTTATATCCAGGATGCTCTTCCTTGTATTTCTTCAGGTCTTCTGCCTTACAACTGTCAGCCAAGGAACAACCCGCATTCAGGTCAGGACAGAGCACCAGTTTATCCGGACAGAGGATCTTACAGGTCTCTGCCATAAAATGAACACCACACATCACAATGATCTTTGCCTCTGTCTGTGCGGCTTTCTGCGCTAATGCCAAAGAATCACCAATAAAATCCGCTACCTCCTGGATGTCACCGGTAGTGTAGTAGTGTGCCAAAATAACAGCCTCTTTCTCTTTGGCCATCCGACGGATTTCAGCACGCAAGTCAATACCTTCTTCTATCGGCTCATCAATATATCCTTTTTCTTCCCACTCTTTTTTCAACATCTTATTATATTTTTTATAGGTTTTAAATTTTTAAATGAAAAATAGTTGTATGATGATATCCTGTGGATTAGTGCAAAAGTATTTTTATATTTTCTTGCATATTAAGTATTCCACAACACCATATCACTTATTCACAGTTAGCGTTTATATTATCGTACTGATATTTTATACTTTATGATATTTATCCACAAAATGGTATGATGGTGCAAAATTAATAAGTTTATTATATTTTCAAAACAAAAAACGTGGAAAAGTTGAATAAAACCTTTGTATAAGACTGTTTATTTCCACATACAACAGATCGAAAATAAGATTAAGTGTATATTCTACATTTTATAAACAACGTTTTCCACAGAGTTATCCACATATAAAAAGGGACAGATAAAACACCTGTCCCTCTACCCATATTTCTATGAATATATCTACTAAGATAATTTGCCATAAACCTCTCGTAAGGACTCTTCACTGCCTACATTACCAGGGAAGATAATATAAGGGAAGTGATCTGTCATGATACACGGCACATTGGGTATAATCTGTCCGAGCACACGGGCAGACTTCACCGACAGTCCTTTCGTCAGAATATCATTAGAGGTGATACCTCCTTTGGCTACAAGATAGGAAGGTGTATAGGGCAGACAACGCACTAAGTCAACTAAAAAGTCGGATATCTGCTGTCCCATTAACTGTCTACGGTCAACATCATCCACACGCAGTTCAGTGCGTGAAGTATAGACAACGGGTGTCAGTCCATGTTCTGCTACCATACTCAGCGTCTTCAACGTATCACTCTTCAGTTGTTCTCCCTGTTCAAGAATGGCAGTCACGGGCAGTTCTATGCCACACACACCCTTTTCAGAGAGAAGGTTCTCTAACTGTCTTGTTGTTTTCTTCACATGAGAACCTACCACAAAACAACCTACTGCATGATGATCTTCTGATAGAATACTACGGTTAAGCAGCGGTTTGTCACTGATGCCACTCATCGCTTTGGGCAGAGAAGAAGAACTACGGATAACGACAGCACCAGGGAATGATGCGGTAGCCTCATCGAATGACTTACAGAAAGCATACAGTTCATCATAGGTGGCTGCATTCACAATTTGGTAGTTTTCCGGTGAAGCACCTTTCTCGATGATATAGTCATGTAATACAGAGGTGTGGTAAGCAAACACGTTATCATGCGCAAACTCTGTTTCGGATACAGGAATCAGCTGATCACCATCTTTCATATAGTGAACACCGTCGATGGTTACTCTTCCTGCCTCTATGAATGCCGGACAGAAGGGAGTCTTAGGCCATACAGAGATGCCATGTTTTTGCAATACCTCGCGCATCACATCCGTTTCTAAAGGGAAATGACCGCGCAGACAGGAGTCACTACGACTGATAAACACCAATTGGTAACCGAATGACTGATTGACACGGATGACCGTCTCCATAGCCTGTTGCACCACTTCTGTAGCCTGCTGACGGGTCATGGCACGCGTATTGGTAAGGATATAAAAGAATGGTTGATTATCCTGAAGAGCGGCTTTTACCTGCTCATCGGTGCAATCAGTAATCAGCAGACAGCCATGCACCGTCTGTATGCCGGTAGGATCATCATCTAAGATAACCAACCTCGTATTCTTATTCATCTTTTATTTCTTTATTTTGATTCCCTGCATAGCGCGAGCCTCATCAGGAGTAGCCGGCTCACAACCCATGGCACGTATCAGTTCTACAAGTCTTTCCACCAATTCAGCATTAGTCTTTGCTTTCTTACCGGGAGCATAGTAGAAACTGTCTTCAAAACCTACGCGTACGGCATTGGCACCCATACCGATGGCACATGCCAGCATAGAGAAATCCTGCATGGCATCGTGGGTGATACCCCAACTGGTGCCTGGCTCACAGAGTTGTGTAAGGAAATAAAGATTCCTACCGGTAGCTGCCAGGTTACTACTGTTACCCGGACCTACACAGAAATTATAATGTAGTGGCCGCTGTAATACCCCTTCATCAGCCAGTCGACTGCAGGTCTCCACCATACTCAGATCGAAGAGCTCCATCTCAGGAATAGTATCTGTCTCTTTCAGTCGCTGTGCCCAATAGCGGATATCAGGCAGTGTATTGATATAGACTGTCTCACCGAAATTAACAGATCCCATATTCAGTGAGGCTACCTCTACCTCTGGTACATCCAGACAAACGCAGCGCTCTGCCAGTGTGAGCGTAGATAAACCGCCGGTAGATCCCTGAATAATCATATCTGATTTATCATGAATACGATGGATCGTATCACGGAACACATCCAGTTCGAAGGTTTGTTCACCCTTCAGGTCACGTGTGTGCAGATGCACCTCACAGGCTCCTGCCTTATAACAGTTGATAGTATCCTCTGCTATCTCTTCTGGAGTGAGAGGATTTTTACATCCTTCGGGTATTACTTTTCCTACGTGGCATACCGGTGCCACTGTGATGATAATCTTTCTCATTATTTCTTTAATAGTTCAGTTATACGACTCATTTGGTTAGGTATACGTATCTGCTGCGGACACTTGGGCAGACACTCCTCACAATCCATACACTGTGTGGCACGAGCCTCTGCAGGAATGGCCTTGTTATACATATCAATGAATTTCTTCTTACTCTTCTTATAATCCTTTGCTTTCTTATCCGTCAGTGGTAACTTCTTTCCATTCAGCGCATCATTATAGAAACTGAAGTTACCAGGGATATCCACATGGTAAGGACAAGGCATACAATAAGCACAGGTAGTACACGGAATCAAAGGAATACCGGATATTTGGTCGGCAATCTTCTCCAACAGGATATTCTCCTCGTTTGTACACGGCTCCAGGGGTGAGTGCGTATTGATATTCTCTACAAGGTGCTCCATCTTGTTCATACCACTCAGCGTGGTAAGGATATTGGGGAAGGAACCTACCCAGCGGAAAGCCCATTGTGCTACGGTATCATTGGGGCGCATGGCCTCAAGCTGGTCTTTGTAATTCTCTGTTATTCTTCCTAATGCACCACCACGGAAAGGCTCCATGACAACAGCCTGAATACCTGCTTTCTCTAATTTATTATAAAGATACTCCGCATCGGCATCTACTCTGCGTCCTTGTTTTAATGAGGCATGGCGCCAATCCAGGAAGTTCATCTGTATCTGTACGAAATCCCAATGATACTCATCATTATGATCTACTAAGTAGTCGAACACCTCCACATCACCATGATAAGAGAATCCTAAATGACGGATCCTGCCGGCCTCACGCTCCTTCATCAGGAAGTCGAGCACACCATTATCCAAGAATCGTCCTTTGAGAGTATCCATACCACCGCTACCTACGCTGTGCAAGAGATAATAGTCGATATAATCCACCTGCAGGTTTTTCATGGAACGCTCATACATCTTCTTTGATTCTTCAAACGACCAGGTACGAGGGTTGGAATTAGACATCTTGGTAGCAATATAATACTTGTCACGTGGATGACGCTTCAAGGCTATACCGGTAACAATCTCATTCTGTCCACCGCCATAGGCTGCGGCAGTATCAAAATAATTCACACCATGCTCCAAAGCATAGTCAACCAGTTTGTTTACCAGTTCCTGATTATCACGCGGCAGACGCATCATGCCAAAACCTAAAAGAGAAATTTTCTCACCTGTGCCATGCTGCACACGGTAAGTCATCTTAGTATCTTTTACAACCTGATTTACCTTAGGACTATTTCCAGCCAACGATTGTAACGGTTCTAATGCCATCAACGCCATGGCCGAACCGGCACCCATACCTAACTTACGGAGAAACTCTCTGCGGTTGATCTCCTGTCTGTTCTTGTCCATAAAATTCGTTATTAGTATTCTGCTTACAAAAATAGTAAAAAAAACATATAATTAAAAATTTTTTTTATCAAAATAATATCATTACTTTTGCAAGACATAGAAAATACAGATCATTATGAAAAAATTATTCATTACTTTCTTATTGATAGCAGGTTGCACTGCCGTCAATGCCCAACAGGCAAAACAGGAGATTTTTGAGAATATCAATCTCTCTGCCAGTAATTATTTAGCATATCCGGGTCCTACCCAAGAGAAGCTCACTCCGGCCCCAAAAGGTTATAAACCTTTTTATATCAGTCATTACGGTCGTCATGGATCACGCTACCTGATTGGTGATGATGATTATGATATGCCCGTATCTGTTCTTTCAGAGGCTGATAAGCAGGGTAAACTGACAACCCTTGGTAAGGATGTGCTTCGCAGGGTAAAGATGCTTCGTGAGGAGTCGAGAAATCGTACAGGTGAGTTGACAGAGTTAGGTGCCGAGCAGCACAAGCAGATAGCCAAACGTATGTATGAGCGTTTCCCGGAGGTCTTCAAAGGAGCCGTACATGTTGATGCCAAGAGTACGGTGGTTATCCGTTGTATCCTCTCTATGGAGAATGCCCTGCAACAGTTGTTGGAGATGAATCCTCAACTGATCATCACGCATGATGCCAGCAAGCATGATATGTATTATATGAATCAGACCGATGAGGCTCTTAAAAACAAGAAAGCTCCTCGTCGCAGTAATGTGATGTTCGACGAATATAAGGCTAAGCACCCCACATCAGAGCGTTTGTTGAACACCCTCTTCAATGATAAGGACTATATCAAGTATGAGATAGATGGTGTAAAACTGGCTGACGTCTTGTTTAAACTGGCCAGCAATCTGCAGAGTTCTGAACTGCGTAAGCAGATAACACTTTATGATCTCTTCACGAAGGATGAGATTTATGAGAATTGGTTGAAGAACAATACACGTTGGTATATGACCTACGGTAATTTCAAGTTTAACGGTGGTACACAACCGTTCTCACAGCGTAACCTGCTGCGTACGATCATTCATCAGGCCGACAGTTGTATACAGATAGAGCGTCCGGGTGCTACCCTGCGTTTCGGTCATGAGACGATGGTATTGCCTCTTACCTGTCTGTTGGGTCTGAATGGTTACGATCAGCAGATCGACAATCTCGATGAGGTGGAGAGCAAGGGATGGATCAACTACAAGGTATTCCCTATGGGTGCCAATATCCAGTTTATCTTCTATCGTAAGTCATTCGGTGGTGATGTGCTCGTAAAGGTACTGCTGAATGAGAACGAGACTACCCTGCCTATCCATTCGGATATCGCTCCTTACTATCGTTGGAATGATGTGAAGGAGTATTACACCAAGAAGCTTGATTCCTATAAGGAGTAAATGATCATTTCCCCAATACGATGCGCTGAATATCACTGAGCTTATTCAGCGCTTCGAGGGGAGTGAGGTTATTGACGTTGAGGTTGAGAATCTCATCACGCACCTGACTGAGCACGGGGTCGTCTAACTGGAAGAACGACAGTTGCATGCCTTCACGCGACTGATTCAGCGACTCAGCTGTCGGTTTTCCTACTGTTCCCACATTACTGTTATCGTTCTCCAATTGTTTTAGAACGGTATTTGCACGTTTCACGATACTCTTTGGCATACCGGCGATCTCTGCCACGTGGATACCGAAGGAGTGCTCTGTGCCGCCACGCATCAGTTTACGCAGGAAGATCACCTGGTTATCGATCTCTTTTACGCTGACGTTATAGTTTTTAATGCGAGAGAAGTTCTTCTCCATCTCGTTGAGTTCGTGATAGTGGGTGGCAAAGAGCGTGCGGGCACGAGCCTTCGGCTGCTCATGCAGATATTCCACGATAGCCCAGGCGATAGAGATACCGTCGTAGGTAGAGGTGCCGCGCCCTAACTCATCAAAGAGTACCAGACTTTTCGGTGTGACGTTATTCAGAATGCTGGCAGCCTCGGTCATCTCCACCATAAAGGTAGACTCTCCCAAAGAGATATTATCCGAAGCACCTACACGAGTGAAGATCTTATCCACTAATCCAATCCTCGCTTGTTCTGCCGGCACAAAACTGCCTATCTGTGCAAGTAATACGATCAGGGCTGTCTGTCGCAGCAGGGCTGATTTACCGGCCATGTTCGGTCCGGTAATCATCATGATCTGTTGTTTCTCGGTATCAAGATAGATATCATTAGGCACATATTGCTCACCCAGCGGTAATTGTGTCTCTATCACGGCATGACGCCCCTGATGGATATCCAGCACGGTCGACTCATCGATCTGCGGACGGATATAGCGGTTTTCCTCAGCTGTCTTGGCAAAACTCAACAGACAGTCGAGTTGAGCGATGAGGTTGGCATCGGTCTGGATATAGGGGATAAACGACTGTGCCGCTACGACCAGGTCATTGAAGAGTTGTGTCTCTAATGACAGAATCTTCTCTTCTGCCCCGAGAATCTTCTCTTCGTATTCCTTCAGTTCTTGGGTGATATAGCGCTCTGCCTGTGCCAGTGTCTGCTTACGTACCCATTCGGCGGGTACCTTGTCTTTGAAGGTATTACGTACCTCGAGATAGTAGCCGAACACATTATTATAACCGATTTTCAGGGAGGTGATACCTGTAGCAGCACTCTCTCGTTCTTGTATTCTTAACAGGTAGTCTTTACCATGATAGACGATCTGTCGCAACTCATCCAACTCGGCATTCACCCCTTCTTTGATGATATTACCCTTGTTCACCAGTTGTGGGGCATCCTCTTGTATCTCTTTCGCTATGCGTTCCCGTAAGGTATCGCACAGTTGAAGATGCTCCCCTACCCGATGGATACTGTCATGCTGGGCTTCTACACATGCCGATTTGATCTCTACCAGGGCTTGTAAGGCCACTCGCAGGGCCACCATCTCACGGGGCGTTACCCTGCCGACAGCTACCTTAGAGATGATACGCTCTAAGTCACCTACCCGGTGGAACTGCTCATCGATGACCTCCCTGAAGGCTGGTTCGCGGAAGAAATACTCTACGATATCCTGTCGCTCTTTGATGGGCTTGACATCTTTCAGGGGGAAGACCACCCATCGCTTCAGCATACGAGCACCCATGGGTGATACTGTACGGTCGATGATATCCAACAGCGATTTGCCGTCTTCCTGCATCGGCTGCAACAGTTCGAGTGAGCGCACGGTAAACTTATCCATACGCACATAGCGCTCTTCCTCTATACGTGACAGGGTGATGATATGACTGATATGGGTATGTTGCGTAATCTCCAGGTACTGCAGGATAGCACCACTGGCGATGATACCATTATGCAGGTGCTCCACGCCGAAGCCTTTCAGACTCTTCACCTTGAAATGACTGAGCAGCTTCTGGCGTGCGGTCTGCTCGGTGAATACCCAGTCTTCCAGGAAGAAGTTGAAGAAACGGTTACCGAAATAACGCTCAAAGTCGTTCTTCCTACCGCGCTCTACCAGCACCTCCTTCGGTTGAAAGTTATTCAGTAGCTTTTCTACGTAGTCGTAGGTGCCCTCACTGGTCAAAAACTCTCCGGTAGAGATATCCAAGAAAGAGACGCCGCAGGCACCTTTCCCGAAATGAACGGCAGCAAGGAAGTTGTTTTCTTTGTAGTTGAGCACATTATCCGTCATGGCCACACCGGGAGTCACCAGTTCGGTAATACCTCGCTTAACGAGTTTCTTGGTGAGCTTGGGATCCTCCAACTGGTCACAGATAGCCACGCGCTTGCCGGCACGTATCAGTTTGGGCAGGTAGGTGTCGAGGGCATGATGGGGGAATCCCGCCATCTCGGCATTCGTCTTGCCGTTAGCCCCGTTGTTACGACGAGTGAGCGTGATACCCAGAATTCTACTGGCCTCTATCGCGTCATCGCAATAGGTCTCGTAGAAGTCGCCACAACGAAACAGTAGCAGAGCATCAGGATGCTTTGCCTTCAGTGAGAAGAACTGTTTCATCATCGGGGTTAACTCTTTCTCTTTTCCTGCCATCGTACCATTTACTTTGAACGACAAAAGTACAACTTTTTTTTGGAATACCATCCTTTTTCTTCATTTTTCCATTTTAAATTATCAATTCAAAGGAATTTAGTTTAGAGTTTAGGGTTTAGAGTTTAGAGCGGAGCCCTGTAAGGGCGGCACAGTATAGGCGGGGCACGTAAGTCCCCGTGGAGGGATTTCCCCCAAACGTTTAGGGAAAGACACCTGCCAGTTTAGGGAAAATACGTTGCAAAGGGCCAGAAAAGCCCTTATCTTTGCAGTAGAAATAATAAATAGAATGTCAAACCTTTTAAAAAGTACGACTATGAAGAAGATGATGTTAACGCTGATGGCAA
>CADBSW010000075.1 GCA_902797505.1 uncultured Prevotellaceae bacterium
ACAGACGCTTATTTCTATTCCGTGATGATTATTCTGATTTTTTTCATTAGTGAGTGTAATTATAGCATTAACCCTATGTAAATTTGGAGTGTTTTGAATATACACATCATCGATGTGAATATCTGACGAGACACATTCTATCTTGACACGTCCAATAATTCCCCCAAACCCTCTTCCTGGAGGTATAAGATAATCACCCCAATGCATCACCGTAAAGTCTTGCCAATGGAAATTTCCGCCAGGATTAGTCACACGAACAGCTAATATCTGTTCTTTACCGTATCGTACGGCATCGGTAATATCCGCATCGAATGGTGACTCTCCCACAAGATCGTATGCTACCAACCTTCCGTCAAGATATACTTCAGCGCGCATTCTGACAGACTCAAAGTATATTTTAATACGCCGACCTCGCATATCTTCAGGTATTCTTATCGTTCGCCACCACCAACAGACTCCAGTCTGGTGTTCTGGGCGAGGTTCAGCTGTTGAGGTGAAATATTGCTCTACGGTTCCTGGTACACTTACAGAATGGCCGAAAGAAGGCTCATTAAACATTTGCCATCCACCAGTAGGTACGTTCACGGGAAGAACAGATATGTCGTTTATCTCATTGGGGAGATACAGTTGATCGTTCTTCCATGTTGCTTCTTTGTCCATCCATAGTTTCCATCCACTTCCATTCAATGGTATGGTGTAACGACCTTGAACAGAAGCTGCGTCTGTAATACCTGCCAATAGGTAAAAAAGAGCTGTTAGAAATAATAATGTCTTTTTATTCATTAACCTTGTTTTATTTGCAAAGATAATTAAAAAAACATCCTGTGTAAATGTAGAGGCTACAATTAGTTTACGTCATATCTCGGTTTAAAATACGTCATGGTTACGTCATAATTTGTTACGTTTTGATAAACAGGTACTTATGTAATAATAACGATTGATGGAAACTTGATATATAGATAGATAATGCCCATAGGGGTATATCTCTAATTAAATATCCCGAACGGAGATGAATCCGCCCAGGATATAAAGAATTATAGGTAATGATGACGCTCAAAAAACAGCAGGTTAACAGTAATATTCCCACGAATGCTTGCTAACCATGTATTGTGGGGTTGGCTATTCTTTCCGTATGTTCTTACTGAGGAATGGCTGTTACGTTAATCTCCTTGATATCGGTGAAGTTATACTTCTGATACTTGTCATTACAACGTGCTCCAATACGTACCCAATAGGTCATGGAGTATTTGATGGCAATCTTAGACTCGAGTTGAATTTCTTGCCCTTCTTGATTGGCTGTAATCTTTAGTGCATTAGGAGTGTAGTTTCCATCGCCTTCTGTGCCTGCATATTGTGTTCTTGAGATCCACATACAACAATCGAGAAGATCAGGCTGACTGTAACCGGTCTTGCTATTACGCTTAAAACGGAAAGAGGCTTTCAACTTGCCGTCTGCACTGTCGATATAAGGTTCCTTGACCCATTCCAAACTAAGATATGGTGTAACTGTAAAGTTGACCTCGGACGTGGTTCCATTCTTCAACTGGACTGTTTGCACAAAGCTTTCGTCATCATTCTCGAAGAAGGCACCCTGCCAAGGAACTACAGTATAGGTACCTGCAAACAGGTGAATGTTTTCGAAGGTTCCGTCTTGTCTGATATTCAGATCCTGTGGCACCACAACGATTGACTCGTCACCACTGGCGTAGCTGGTCTCTGTAATGCGCAGCGAAACACTTCCTTTACCTTGGGCACACTGGAACGGCTGACCGTTCTGATCTACTATCTTGCCGATGATTCTGGCCTCTGGCTCATCATAATTATCCATTTCACAGGATGTAAGTCCAAATGTCAGTGCCAGTAAGGCGCCAAACAATATTATTGATTTTTTCATGTCTTAATCTAAATAATTTATATTGAATTAATTAGTACTGGTCGTTCTGTTCCAACAGAGGATTTATCTTTCGTTCACCATCAGGTATCTTGTCATAATAGTTCTTATTGCCAAATGTCAGGCTGTTGTTGGCGCGTTCACAGACACGGGTGTCATAGATGTACTTGCCAATGGGATTACCTGTTGCGGGATCGAGTTTAGCGCCCTTGGCGAACATAAATGGTGCTAACATACGACGGCGGTAGTCCTTGATCTGCTTGTCGAAGGTGAACCAACGGCGCAGGTCCCAGTATATCTTATGCTCAAAGGCTAACTCCTTATAACGTTCCACGCGAACCACCTGCAGTCCTTCATTCGGGGCAAACACAAATGAGTTAATACCCGTACCACGTTCGTTTTGGATAGGATTGCTGTTCAGCTCGGCTGTGCTCCTAAGGAGTAATGCACCAGCTCGTGAACGTACCTTGTTAATACAATCCATTGCATCCTGCAGCAGGTTAGCTCCACCATTCTGCGAAAGTTCGATGGCAGCCTCAGCTCGGTTTAACAATACTTCTGCATAACGGATGTCAATCCATGTCTGTGTAGAGCGATGTAGTGCTGTCTCAGCCACACTCCAGTTTAAGTTAATCCATTTCACACCATGGAAACCTGTCAGTGTACTATTTGAACCATTGGCGGGTCCGTCAATACCATTCTTGTTTAACTTAATTCCGTCGGCTGTCACATAAGGATCTTTCTGATCACGACTGTTTTGGGTCGAAGTCTTCACATGAGCATTATACCAATTTTTGTTAGGACCGTTGTTCCAGTTTGTGGTGGTCTTACCATCGTCAATAGAGAACTTCTTTATCTTTTCTGATGGATCAATGCTTTCCTCTATGATGCCAGAACGGATATCCACTGTGATTCCTTTATAGGTCTCACCAGGCAACATAAGAGAACCGCGCAAACGGGGCTCAGCATTAGCAAAAAGTTCTTTCTCGCTGGAATAAACGATATAGTTGCCATCGTCGTCTGTAGTCTTTAAATGACCTGTTGCAGGGTCCAAGGGCAGACCGTCGAAGAGCTCCACCCAATCAAGGGTTACGTTGTAACGGTCTCCATAGGTGGTCGTCATTCGTGGAGGACAATAGACGGCATCAAAGCTGTGTACGTTGTTATTGATATCGTACTGACGGACAAAGATGCTCTCTTCGCTCTTGTCGGCGTTCATAAACACTTCACGGAAATTGGCTTCCTTGTCCGAATTGCCTTCATAGAGTTTGTAGCCACCATCGTCAACAAATTTGGCTGCATCGTAAGCCTGCTGGAAGTAATCTTTGGCTTTTGTGGCAGGCAGTCCACAAAGCAGCACACCATCTACGGAATGGTTCATTTGCTGACCATAACGAGCCACGCTTCCTGCATACAGAGCCACACGGCTCTTGAAGGCAGCTGCCACGAACTTATTGGCGCGTCCAGCGGTCTTCTTGGAAGTCATGTATCTCATCGCATAGTCCAAGTCGTCCAAGATAAAGTCGATACATTGCTCATGACTGCTTCGTGCGACCCACAAATCCTCATCGTTGCCTGTCATTTCTTGCGGTTCTTCTACAATGGGTACACCACCATACCGCTTAACCATTGCAAAGTAAGTATAAGCACGTATGAACTTAGCTTCAGCGATCCACTCCGGTACCTCAGTCATCTGGTCAGCGTAGCTGGGCAGGTCTTTGATCAATTCATTGCACTGACGAATGATTTGATATCCCTCGCTCCAATATCCCTTCTGGGGGATATATATACCGGTATTGTTACGGTTCACGGTCTCACCCGTGCTCAGCATATCCCATACGATACAGTTCCAATTGAAGAACCCACCGTGATTGCCATCGTTCGACGTGTTGAAATCCTCCATTGGCAGACGGGCGTACAGAGCAGCCATATAAGCTGTGATACCACCTTCGTTGTAAATATCAGAACCGCTCATGATGTTCTTCGGCGGAATCTCCAGATCGTGGCATCCGACGAATAGTCCGCAAAGGGCAGCACTTATAATGATGTTTTTTATTGATTTCATATCTTTTTTCCTCCTTTTCTTTAGAATGTTACATTGAGACCAAAGTTGTACGAACGGTTCAGTGGGTACATATAACCGTAGAGGTTGGCAGGTTTCTCTGGGTCAACGCCCTTCACGCCTGTGATCGTTAACAAGTTGTAGGCATTGATATAGATGCGTAGATTCTTTACTCCTACCGAGCTCAATAGGTTTTTCGGTAGTGTATATCCAAGTTCTATGCTCTTCAGACGTAAATAGTTACCTTTCTGGATCATAAACTCCGAGTTGTTATCTGGTGTGATGGCTCCGTATGCATAGTAGCCGGATGTCCAAGTCTGTGATGGATCATATGGATCTGCGTTAGGATCATTGGGATGCCATCTGTCAAGGAAGAGGTCGAGAGCATTGCCATCCCACAATAGTGGTGCAGATAGCTGCTCACCATAAGCGATATAGCTCATACCGGCTCCTTGCCACAGCATATTAAGGTCGAAGCCTTTCCAGTCGGCTCCTATTGTAATACCGAAATTCAGCAATGGGTAGTTACGTTTGTTCTGGAAGTCGTCGAAAGAGCCGTCAGCAAGAGTTGTGGCAATCGGGTGTTTGTCCATGTCGTCGATGACACCGTCGTGATTCCAGTCCTCGTAAATATAATCTCCTGGCAGTGTACTGCTTGAACCGTTTCCTTTTCCATAACTGTCGGAATGGGCAATTTGGTCTATACTGGTATAGCGACCGGCATCCCCCCAGCCAAACCAGATGTCATTATAGCGATACTGATTGGTTCGATTCTGCCAGTTGGCGTATGAATTGCTCGACGGATTCATCACCACGTAACGGTTCATTGAACGGGTTAGTGAGATATTGCCAGAGATGTTGTAGTGGAAATCACCAATTTTATTACGATGGCGTAACTCCAATTCAATACCTTTCGTCCGGTCGCTATTCAAGTTCTCCTGTGGCATGGTAGAACCGAAGTTGCCTGGGATCTGCGAGATACGGCTGGCAAGCAGACCATCACGATTGCGGAGGAACATCTCGAATGTTAATCCCAACAGTCCCTTCCACATATCCAGGTCCAGACCAATGTTGGCAGTACGGATAGTGTACCATGTGATATTCGGGTTAGCTACAGATCGGAAGCCAAGCGTATTGGTAACACTACCATTAAAGACATATCCTTTGGGGAAGTTACCGTTGGTAGCACCAGATGTATTTGGATAATCATAGCCTGATACAAACTGATAAGCTACAGCCGAGTCGTCACCCATCTCTCCCCATGAGGCACGAATCTTCAGATTGTCAATGAATGAAAGGGTCTCACTGTTCTTGATAAAGTTTTCCTCGGAGACTCTCCAACCGGCCTGAACGCTTGGGAAAAATCCCCAACGGTTGTTTTCAGCAAACTTTGAAGAACCATCGTATCGGAAGGCAGCCTCAAAGAGATATTTACCAGCGAAATCATAGTTCAAACGGCCAATCCATGACTTTCGAGAATAGTCCGTGATACCGTTAGCATTGGCTGTACCCTCTTGATTAGCGGCATCACCTGCAAATAAGTAGGGTAGGGGTATAGAGAAATTTCGTGTTGCGGAAATATTGTCACCTTTGGTGTATGCTTCCTCGTAGATTGCCTGAGCGGCCACATGATGCTTGCCGAATGTGTTGTCGTAGTTTACCTGAGCCTGCCAGAGCGTGCTCCAACTGTTGCCGTAGTAACGGTTCAGGTTTGTGGGGTTGTTACGACCATATGCCCCATAGGTTTCACTGGCAGTATCATAGGTGTATTCATTATACTGATGTCTCCATGATGAGTTGTCGGATATGGTGTTGTCATAGCTAAACAGCCCTTTCAACGAAAGTCCCTTTATGAAAGGTATGGTATAAGTGGCATCAAACGTTGACGAGAGCACTTTGTTTTGGTTGTCTTTATATCCCGACATCTCACGCTGCATGGCACCGACAGGATTTTGTATGTCAGCAGAAGGCTTGGCCAAATAGGCTGGATTGTTGTTTGCATAGACCGACTCATCAGGCACTGAACGCCAGAGGAACTTAAAGATTTCCCATGATTCGGTATATGGGCGACTTCTTTTATCGATAATGGCGCCAAGACGCACGCCCATCTTCAAATTCTTAGTTACCTGAGCATTCAGGTTAGCACGCAGATTATAGCGGTTATAGTCCATGTCATTTGATTTAAGGAAACCTTTTTGGTCCATATAACCGAAGTTTACGAAATAGTCAATCTTGTCAGTGCCACCGCTGATGCTAACATTGTGTTGCTGTTGAGGTGCAGATCCTGAAAGGACCTCGTCATACCAATCGGTAGATGTCAATGTTCCGTTGCGGAATAACTCAAATCGATCGTCGGTATAAGTCAGACGAGGATTAGTGAGCGAGCGCATAGATTTCTCATTGAACAAAGTCATTCGGTCGATGGCTCCAACAGGCTTCATTATCTCTGCAGGTGTCTGAATACCATAATACATATTATATTCTATCTTAGCCTTGCCCTTGTCTCCTTTCTTGGTGGTGATGAGTATGACACCGTTACCACCCCGAACACCATAAATGGCTGCTGATGCATCTTTCAAAACAGAGATACTCTCTACTTCGTTTGGATCAAGTCGTTCCAAGTTGCCTCGGGGCACACCATCAACTACAATAAGTGGAGAACCTCCGAATCCACGGATATCAAAATTACCGTGACCAAAATCACCTGGCTCTGAGGTGTTTTGTACCACACGTACACCTGCAACTTTACCTGTCAGCATGTTTTTGGTGTCTTGTGTCTTGGTCAACTTAAGTTCTTCCTCGTTGATTGCTGATACGGCACCAGTCAACGTGGCTTTCTTTTGAGTACCATAACCAATTACCACAACGTCGTTGAGTGCTTGACTGTCTTCCCGGAGGGTAATGATCATGTTGTCCTTAGGGGCAATAGTCTGAGTTAAAAAACCGACATACGTGATAGTCAGCTTTTCTTTGGGCTGTGTCTCAATACGGAACTTTCCTTCCAGATCGGTAACGACTCCTCTCTGAGTTCCATCAACCCTGATACTGGCACCGATGATCGGTTCACCAGACTGATCGACTACTGTACCTTTTACTGTCTTGGTTTGAGCGAGCATTGGCAGTTGCGCCAACATCATCGCAAGTAGCATAAGTACTTTTTTCATTGTATAAACATTAGTATTTAATTTAAGGCATATCATTCATTTCGGTATTGCAAAGTTAATTCTTTTGAAACATCAGTGGTTTGGAAAGAGATATTCTAAATTACGCAACCTCAAAAATTAATTACTTCAACAATACGTCATGACTTCTAATTGTTATTATATCAATATGTTACATTGTTTTTCACGGCGTCGACCAATCACTTTTTTTACATAGATGGCAGATAAAAAATATCCCGAACGGTATATTCCGTTCGGGATTAAAGTACAGTGGTAGTTCTTTGTATCTATGGTTGGTTACCCAGACAGAACTGATGATAATTATTCCCAAGAGTCT
>CADBSW010000076.1 GCA_902797505.1 uncultured Prevotellaceae bacterium
ATCATTTAACCTGTGCCTATCTATGGGCGACAGCCGTGCCAACTTGCCTCCATATCCCTATGCAGCTTAATATGGCATGCTTTCTTTTTCGGGAATGACGATACCGTTTCCCTCGCCCTTGCACTGTCTCGCCAGGCTCTTCCTTTGCTGTCGGTCAGGGCTGTGAACGCAGATAAACGCTACCCCCTGCCGTGACCCCCTCCGCACGCTCGCGGGACTTGAAAGCCCGAGTTAATATTCTGTTTGATGCCGCAAATATAGGAAAATATCCGCAATCCTCCAAACAATTCGGCGATTATTTGTTGTAATCCGTTTTTTCGTATATTTGCGATAATTTGGGGACGGTTCTGAAATGATCCGTTTTGTCATCTGCAATGGCTTCAACATCTCCTCCTTTCTTTGTTGATATAATGTTGTTGACTTTGATATTTAGATATTACTTAGCGATTGAATACCACTGGCAAATATAGAGGATATTTCACATATCTCAAAGAGAATCGCGATTATTAGAATCCCAAGTTAATCCTCTATATTATAGTTACGTATGTAATCTATAAGCCAAACCTATATCCTATTGTGATACTTGTGCAGGCATTTTTAATATTATCCTCTTTCTTGACCATCAAACTGTTATTAAACTTACTATCCTGCCGGAATACTTTGCTTAGTCCTATTTGATAGCGCACATCCAGAATGATATTCTTATATTCATAAGAGGCACCTAATGGTATAGCAATGTCAGCAGCATGAATGAAACTCTTTAAACCTTTACTATAATGATTATCCAATATTTGTGCGTTAGGCATATTGTCTGAAGTCGGGACATCCGGCTTCGTTCCCATATAATACCTTGTAGTATATTCATCAAATGAATAAACTTTTCCAAACTCTAATAATGATCCATAGCCCTCATTTTGAAACTTTTCTCGTGCAGAAAAATTAAGACTGTATTGTATGCCTCCTTTTAAGGTCAGTCCCTTCCATAAATGAAAGTTGCAAATAAGGGGAAAGCTCATATACCTTAATTTGACCTTCGTAGTATGAATATGCGCATCAAGATACTTCACATCCCCTGTTCTTTCTAAATATGTTTTTATAATATTTGGGTTACATCCCTTTTCAGAATAAAAGACCCCTAAAGAAATACCCAATAAATGATTAAGACGATTCTCAACCTCTACACCACCTACAAAACCCGTTGTCGTCTTGAAATGAGCATATTGATCACCTCCCTGTAAATCCGACAGATTGATTCCTATCTGAGGGGTAATATACCACTTTTGTGCTGTAGCAGCACTCCATGTCAATAATGTGACAAAGGCTAATAATATATATTTTTTCATTTCCAAAAATAATATTGAAGTTGTTGACTTAGACTTTTAGCGATTACTTAGTATTTGTATACCACTGGCAAATATATAGAATAATTTACTTTTCTCAAAGAGAATCACGATTATTTGGGTTCATCATTTGCTGCGAATAAGATAACTTCAATGAATCTTGCCAGTACGGATCATTTCAGAGTCCCCAAGTGATCCATAATTGCCTCAGTGTGAACATATTCTATTGTATTTCTGTGCTTTAGCATTTCATTTGTTACAATGAGTGTGTCATATAATTCTCTGTTGGTACAAATCTCACTCCAGGTATGATTAAATGCAGTTTTGAGTTTGATTATGAAAAAGTATCTGCTTTCATTGTCTGGCCAAATGTTTCCAAACAACGATAGTCGTTCAGTAAATTCTCCTATAGAATCTGGCACTATCATGTTCGCAGCTCTAATTATGATTGAATCATTGACTATTTGGGTTTGTTTTTCATCACTCCAAGGATTTCTTAGGAACCAACAAGCACTATCGATAACAGTATGTGATGCATATTCCGAAGACACAATCAGAATAGTATCTTTTGTACAATTCTTAACCAAAACAGTTTTGAAAGAGTCAATAATACATGATACAAATATAATGGAGCAGACAAATAATGAAATAAAAAAATAAAAAAAGTTCTTTTTCATTGTGTATAATAACTAATAAAACTGAGTATAGTTGGAACTATATGAATTTGCCAAGATTATCTTGAGAGCATTATGTCGACTAATATCCTGAGCTGGATACCCTTTTACTACACTTCCCAACCATTTTGCACCGAAGTATTTTTTAGACAAATAATTAGCCCATGTCTCAGTCCAATAATTGTCATGTACTTTTGAAGATGAAAATAAGGCACTACTAAAACTTTCAGGGACAACAACAGAATAATATGCTCGTGGTCCAATTAATCTGTATTGCAGAATATGACCATATTCATGTTGGAGAAGGGCTTGACCTTTAATAAGCCCACTTGTCTTAACACCTTTTCCTACAATAATACCCCGTTCTGGTATAGTCGCTCCCCTATAATTATTTTTAATATTTCCCATTAACTTGCTCTCATATACATTAACATTCGTATTGTCGAATTTGCCGACATATTTTCCAGTTATGGTTTGCTCCCCCAATACAGGGCCTGAGGCAGAATAGGCTTGTGACATATCAAAGGTTGCATTCCCTGTCCAGAAATTCGTTTTTTTATCAAGGGCATCTAATCCGCCTGTCAGACCTCCAATAGCTCCGCTGATAACAGCATTAATACCTCCACTTTTTATACCGTTCCACAATCCTTTTGTGAATGAAGATCCTTCCATCCAGGAGTTGCCAGCAGATGTAACGATTGAGCCTGCGAAGCCTGATGCTGCACCTGTAACAGCACCTGCGATGAAACCCGTAGAAGATACACCAGCAACTGTTGCTGACCCCATAAATCCAGCACTGAAAGAACCACCTGCCATGGCAACATTTACACCGGATCCTATACCAGCACTCAATGCTCCTGCGGCAGCGCCTATGCCGAAATAACCAAGTCCTTCCCAGATATTATGAATATTGGGAGCGTTCATAGCCAGATTCATAATACCGCCAATAGCTGCACCAATTATCAAATGCCAGAATTCCCCACTCGGATCCGTATATTTCAGCGGATTGTTCAGGCAGTAGCTGTAGCGGTTGAGACTCTGTGAGAAGTCGGGCAGCTGCACGTAGTTGTCGGGAGAGAGGAACCTTCCGAGTATCGGGTCGTACAGCCTGCCGTTCATATTGATCAGTCCGTACTCCGGCATCATCTCATGACCGGTGTAGCCCCTCAGGAAGCCGATATCGTTCTTCGTTATCGTCTGCCGTCCCCAGGCATCGTATGTGGCCGTGAAGACTTGGCGCCCCGTGGTGGTAATGATTTTCCGGACGCTGCCCTGGTGGTCGTCACAGATATAGAAGATGGAGTCGGGCGTATTGTCCCGCCGTACCAATACAGCCCCTCCGTCAAGATAGTAGTAGAGACGTGTAACGCCGTTCTCCGTGACACGCTCGTAATCTCCGGCATAAAGGACCGTCTGGACGGTGTTCCCGCCATTGGTAAGCACCACCTTCCACCGCTCCCTATCAGGTCCGTAGGTGAACGCCGTCGCATAGTCGCCCTCCTCAATATAGCTTACCTTGCCGAAGGCATTGTACTCTATATACTGGTCATCGCTGCCGATGAGACTCGCGCCGTTCTCCACCTCCGCTACCGCATGGGGATGGGTGCTGTCGTAGCTGTAACCGCCCAGTCCTGACTTCTCCGTGATGTTGCCGTTGATTGCGTAATCCACCGAGAGGACAGGCTGCTCATCGACGGTCACCCCGATGAGACGGTCGAGCTGGTCGTACTCGAAGTCCTCCTCCTGGTCGGTCATGCCCGTCCTTGAGAGCAGGTTGCCCGTCTGTCCGTCAAAGCAGAAGTCCATGCTGTCCACCCTGTGCGTAGCGGTGTACATCTTCTGTGCAGAGAGGAATCCTCTTGAGTCATGCTCCTCTAACCGCAGCAGTGACTGGTTGCCTAAGTATGACTTCGTCTTCAGGGCATCATGGTACAGCAAGCTCCACACCGTGGTGGTGTCCACCATGCAGGCCGTCTTGTTGCCGTGCTCATCATAGGTGTACTCCACCGTGACATTACCCGGATAGGTTACCTCAGAAAGATTTCCGTCACTGTCATAGGTATAGCTGAACGTAAGGGCTGACTCCCCCGGGATATGGCGTGTCTCGGTGAGTATCCTTCCGTATGTGTCGTGGGTGTAGTCCGTACGGCAGCCGCCGGTCTCCTCCCTGGTAAGCCGCATCATCTCGTTACCCGTGGTGCCATAGGTGTAGGAGGTCGTCACGCCGTCAACAGTCTCCGAGGCGGTGCGCCCGAAGACGTCATACGTCGTCGTGGTAGTCTTCCCCCTGGCATCCTCCTGAGAGATAACTCTTCCCAGGGCATCATATCCATAGGTGGTCTCCCCGGCATCGGGATCGTCAAGGCTTGTCTGGTTACCCACATCATCATAGCCCATGGTGACGGTCGTATTCCCGGTGCTGACGGATGCCGGCTTGCCGTTGGAATCGTAGGTATATTCCACATTGTTGTTCAGGGCATCAGTGGAGGTCTTGATGTTATCCCAAGCATCATACACCTTCGTATAGGTCCTATTGCCGGTTGTCGTAGTCACCTGTCGGTCACCGTAACTGTAGGTGACCAGCTTTCCAGTGGAAGAAGACTCCGAGATTACCCGTCCGAGGTTGTCATAGGTGTAGCTTGTCATTGTGGTGAGGTTACCCTCCTCGCTTACTTTCTGGGTGACAAGTCCCTTGGAGTTATAGTTCGTCGTGGTGTTGACCTTGATATGGTCGGGACCGACGCTCTCCGTGGCCACCTCACGGCCGCGGGCGTCATACCAGGTCTTCAGCCACGGCTGGCCTTCCGTCTCCTCTATCTTGTAGTATCTCTTCGATGCGGAACTACCCCAACCGGTGGTGATGGTCGTGGTTATGCCATCAGGAGTGGTGGAGGTGACTGAGTTGCCCCAGTTGTCATAGGTGTTCGTGGTCGTCAGCTGCAGCGACCCTCTGTACTCTGTCTCCGTGAGCAGGTTGCCCCAGCTGTCGTAGGTGTATGACTTGATGATGGATGACGGCGTAGTGGAGTAGTTAGTAAGATTACGGCCGCCCGCATAGTAATAAGACTTGGTAAGCGACTGCACGCCACTTCCCGACACCGTCTCGGATGCCACGTTGCCGTAATAGTCGTAGGTATAGTCGGTGGTCAGGGGAAGGGAGGAGTCGTAGTGCTCCACCTTACGGCTCACGTGTCCGTCACTGTCGTAGGTAAGCCTCGTAATGTCCGTGAACGGACTGCTGTCATCTTCATGTTTCTGCGTCACGGTGACATAGCTGGGCAGCTGGCGGTTTCCCCGCTGTATATAGTCAGAGTAAGCGGTCTGGCGGTACATGCCGGAGCTGCCATACTCCGTCCGTTCCGTCAGGGGAACACCCAGGGACGTGTCGAACGTATATGTTGTCGTCGTAATGTTGTCGTAGATGTCGGTATCTGTCTTGTAGACGGGCCATACGCGGTAGTTGCCGTGCTGATAGGAGATTATTGTGGAAGTATTCTCAGAAGTGGAGGTCATACCGCCTTGCGTGGTGGTGACGGTCGTCCGTCTGGGAATGAAGAAGGAGTCTGTCTCCCAGTTGCCAAGCTCCGTATGGACAGTCTTGCCGAGGGTGTTGTCCGTCACGGTCATGCCGGAGAATCCTAAGAGTCCCTTGCCCTGAAGATGCGCCTTGAGTCCCTCATAGGTATATGAGAGCGACTTGCTGCCTGCGGCTCCGTCGGAGGAATACACGGAGGATACTACGGTAAGGGGTGCCGAGATGTCCGCCATGGGATACTCACAGTCGGTGCCCTTGGTGTACAAGTTACCGTTGGCGAGCGATTTGTATGTGAGGTTCGTAGTATTGCCGAAACCGTCGGTCACCGATATCACCCTGCCGCTGGAGGATGACATGCCGATCGGAAGATAAGTGCGTAATTGTGGTGAACCGTTGGCATTAGTTCCACTGTAGCAGTTATTGCCGTAGTTCATCAACTGCGTCTGTCCGTCGCCGGTGAAATCACCGATGGTGATCCATCCGGGATTAGCGTCCTCCTCAAGGTTGGAAGTGGCCTGCCGTATCTCCACCAAAGACTCCCCCGTACTGTAGAGCCATGCCGTCTTGGTCTTGGAGAACTCCCAGGTATGGCCGATAAGCTGACTATTCTTGTAATAAGTGGCCTTATGGATGATCACATCACTCCTGTTGTCATGGTTCAGGTCACAGGTCAGGATACTTGTCTTGTTATCATCCTTGGAGGTATGCTCGTCGTAGAGGTCATACTCATCCATGGCAAGTATCTTGGTGAAGGTTCCGTCACCGTTGCCGAGAAGGAAATACCAGTCCTTGTCCTCGTTCTCATTATAGAGAAGATCCATGGCCCCGTCACCGTTGAAGTCACCTGTAGTGATGTTCCTCTCGTTGTGGAAGTCGGTTCCCGTACGCACATTACTGTTGGAGAATGGCATCGCATCCCGTGCACCGCCATTATTAAAGAAGATCCTGTAGCCGTTGTCATAGAGTACCATCAGGTCGGACATTCCGTCATTGTTGAAATCACCGGGTATAAGTTTCCTTGGATCAGACGGAAGGTCCATGTCAAATAGCAGGAAGTTGAACGTGCCCCCGTTTATATGATAACAGTAATGGCATTTGTAATAACTGCCGCTCTTTCCACTCTCTAAGAATATGAACTCTGTCTTGCCGTCATTGTTGTAATCAGAAGCGGCAAGTGCCGGCAGGCCATTTGTGTTATACAGACGATTGCCTATGTATCTGCTGGATATATTGCCTTGTCCGTTGACAATATCTTTTCCTAGGACACATTCTAACCGGAAACCGTCAAAACCTTCGTAGTTCAGAACCTGCTTGAAGGGAACCACTACATCATTGAGCCCATCACCGTCAATGTCAACGAATGACATCCCCAATCGCCTTATGGACCAGTCGTCAATCTTGCATTCGGGACTGAAAACACATCTGAGCGGACTTGTGTAACTTACTGTTCCGTTCGAGCTGACCTGTGATTTATATACGTAGACATAAGTAAAGTATTTGCGAGAGTAGTAGTTGTTGTTATACCTGTATACATAGTCATTTACAGGCACTATCTGAATGATGTCGCTGATACCGTCCCCGTTAACATCGGCGGATGTGAAAGTGCTGTCAGTAAATTCTTCCAGCCACGTGGAATGTTTCAGGTTCACCGACGGCATGCTCACCGTCTGCGAGGTTCCCGGCAGGTAGTTCCAATTGAGGGTCACGGGGTTGAGTGACTCTCCGCTGCCGTTCTTCTCCGTCACGCTGACCAGGCGGGAGTATTTCATGCCTGACTGGTCGGAGGTGGTGTTATAGGTGAGGTCATAGGTACGGTATGTCTCATTAGCCGTTCCTGTGGTGATAGTCTTCAGGCGTTTCCTGACGGAGCCCGCCACATTCTTCAGGCGGAAAGGACGGATATCATCACGATCCTCATAAGTGAAACTGACCGTGTTGCCGCCATAGGAGATGGACGAAGGATACAGTGAATAATAGTCATTAGTATAGTAATAGTGCATAGTGTTACCGTCAACATCTGTAACATTACTCAGATACCAGGTAGCTGTTACATAGTTTCCGTTGTCATAGAACCCCTGTGTCATCTTGTATTCCATAGTAGTACCTTCGGGGGTAACCACGGAAAAACCGATATCACCGCTCATGATGCCCTGCACGACGGTCACCTTTGTGAAGGGATCGCCCTCCAAGGAATAGACGGCACCAATGGTGCCTGCCGAACCCGACTCTAAGAGCAATCGGTTACCGTCAAGGCTGTAGGCATCGTCATTGCCCCAGGTGATGCCTTTAGATATCCCATCATGGTGCAGGTCCTTCGGCACACGGGTAATGGCGGAGACACAGGAAAGGTTACAGCCCCATCCTACAATACCGTTGCCCGACTGACTGTTGTAGGTAATAGCCACGTTGGGCTGCAGACCGCGAATGCCCTTGGGAACATCAATACTGATGCTGGCGGTGGCGGCACCTGTAGGCGAAACGTCAAAGGATACATCCGGGGAACCGACCTCCTTTGAGCTGGTGCTGCCGTAGTCAGGTTGATACACCATACTATGCGCACCGTTGTGAATGGGCATCGTGTCGACTGGAAGAGTGGGGTCATCGGGATCAATAGGAACCCCTGGTTCATCGGGCTCGTCCGGTTCTACCGGCTCATCAGGCTCAAGATTGCCCCTTGTTCCTGTTTTATTGCCTGAAGGAGTAAAGCTTATAGTGTCTCTAACGGATTTGGTAAATTTTCCACTGTCCGTAATAACCGTATCACTGTCGTTAGCCCCACTGGGGAAACCTGAATAAGCCCTGCCCTGCATGGCAAAGGAGGAGGGCATGAGAATCCAGCAGAGGAAAAGGAGGACTGTCAGACTGATTGTCGTACTTTTTTTCATGATGATGGTCAGTTTTAGTTTTTGATGATTTTCCAGGAAGTCTTCTCACCGTTGATGGTGATATCAAGGAGGTAGATGCCGTCGGGCTGTCCGCTGAGGTCTATGGTCGTGACCTCACCGCTGACAGATAATTTCTTTAAAGTCTGACCCTTCAGGGTATAGACGGACATGGCGCAATCGTCTGACTCCCTCAGTCCTGTGATAGTGATTTTCACCATACCTTTGGTGGGATTGGGAGAGATGCTGATATTTCTTTGGGAAAGGATGTCCGTATATTCCTTGTCTTTCACAGCACGTGCCTGTTTCTTGGCCATATTCCTGCTCAGGATGATGGTGCGGCTGATGCGGTTGCCGGCAGCGTCGTAGCTGTAGCCCACACTGCCCTGGGCATGGCAGAGCAGGGGGAACAGCAGCAGGAGCAGTGTTGTTACACATTGTCTCATAATCATGATTGTTTCAGGTTGTTCAGCAAAGATAACGAATAGTATTTAAATTACCAAATCATTAGTGAGTAAAATAGGGTATTTCTGACGTTTGTCAGAAATATCCTATCAGGTGATGTTCTCCGTAGATCAGTTCGATGGAGTATTTGTCGGTGCATACGGTTGAGGGCAGTGCGAATGTGGTCATTCCCTGTACGAGCGGCATACATACATTACTATATATAATGTCGTTATCCTCGTCGCGGATGATCACCTGCAGTAGGTCGATGGTGTATGGCGACCAAATATAGAGGTTCTGCGAATCATAAGATGCAGAAGGCAACAAGGTGGGATGTTTATGTGGGCCTTGGTTTACAGTCGGATCCACCTCTACAAATCCAATATTCGTCACGTTTTGAGCGTAACCTAAAATACTGATAAGCCATAGGCAATTAATTAATAAAAACTTTTTCATGTTGTTCATTTTAACAGTTTCTCATGCAAATATCGGAAGTTTATTCAAATGAACAATAAAAAAAAGTTGGCATTTTGTTGGCATTTTATAATTGCTTGATACCAAAGCCTTTAGAAATCTATATTTTAGCTTAATCCTCGCTATAATGAGCAGATAAAGGTGTCCCAGTCCTTCGCTCCACCATTTTTACCTGTGTATCTTTTGAACAGTCGGCGCCGCTGACTGGAGATACTTGTCTTATCTACATGCAGCAAATTCGCGATTTTCTGTGGATTCATCTTTATTCTCAACAGAAGACACATTCTGAAATCCTGTACTGAAAGATTGAACAGTAGTTTGATTTTCGTAGAAAATGAGTTACATTGATCATTCAGGAACTCTTCAAGCTTATTCCATTCTTCATCGGAAGGTGTGGCATTCTCTTGTGCCATATTTTGAAATTTGTCGTAGATGGAAGACTGTTTTATGAGAATATCATTCGTCATCGTGGAATTCAATACCTGTATGTCTTTTGGAACCCATTCCGACAAATGACTTCTTTCCTTTATTCCAGAATCAACAAGGTTTGCATCTGCCTTCTTTAATTGTTCTGAGTATTGCAGCATCACCCCAACCCGTTCTTTCCTTTTTTTCAGTCGTTGATATGATATAAAAAACAAAGCGGTCAATATAATCAGGGTTATACATGCCAAGTATAGGAAGAAACGCTTTTTCTCATTATCAATCGTTAGGAGAGCTATTTCTTTCTCACGTTGCTGATAGTCATAGAGTGAATTAACTTTGGCTACCTCGTTTGTCCTTGTAATCTCTCTTAACGAGTCTTCATATGACAGATATAAATCAAAATAATGTCGGATGGAATCTATATTCTTGTCCTTTATTGCTAACTGGGTAAGAAATTTGTAAACACTGTCCTTGGCATAAACATCTCCTTTATGCTTTATATATTCAGCGTAGAAACGCAAGGAGTCTGCTTCCCCTATCCTCTTATAGATAGAAACGGCAGTTGAGTAAACTGCGCTTTTATTCATAAGATCAATATGGGATAATGGTGCCTGAATGTATTGGATAGCTTTGTCATAATTTCCTATATATTTGTGTTGGTTTGAAAGTGCTGTCTCTATATTAAGACGCAGGGATAAGTTGCCTGATTGAATGGCGAGAGTGTGGGCGGTCTTTAATAGGTCCAAGGCTTTCTGATGATCGTTATTGGCTTCTATAGCAGTTGCCATATCTCTTAGTCCATAAATCATCCCGACAGTATCGTTTGCCTGTCTTGAAAGAAGATACACTTTGTTAAAGGTTTCGTACATCTTTTCATACAATCCTTGATACAAGAATAGATGACCTATATTACTATAGATACATCCCTCTAATTCCCGGTCATCTCCTGCCACCTCTGCCGCTTTCTGGAACCAGTCAAGTGCCTGCGGCGCGTCGTGCAACTCGTAGTAGGTTCGGCCTGCATAGTAATAGGCGGTGGGGAGCAGACGCTTGTCGCCCCTTCCTTCATAGTATCTCACTATTGGGAGGATGGAGTCAGGCACGGGCTGCAACTGGTCGGCCTTGTCAGCCGCCTTGACGGTGAGCAGTCGGTGATACATCCGAACGGCCTTTCGCTCACGCTGCATCTGTGGGCGCAACTGTCGCAATAACGCTACGGCACTGTCGGGATTCACCTCCGTTAGACTGTCGGCTGTCAGTAACGACGTGGGATAGTGATGACCTCCGCATGAGCATAACATACAGATGATGAGCATCACGAGACTTTGTTTTTTCTTTAGTCTAACAAGAATGTGTTTGGTCATGTCATTTTATTGGCTGGTGAAGAATGGTAAATAATAATTCCCCTCCTCAAATGGGGAAGGGAATAGTTTAGTATGGCGTGATGCTTAGGCTAACAGAGCCTTCACGATGCCGGATATCACGCGGCCGTCGGCCTTGCCTGCCATCTGTTTGTTGGCGATGCCCATCACCTTGCCCATCTCTTTCATACTGGAGGCACCTGTCTCTGCGATGATGGTCTTGACGATGGCGGTGATCTCTTCCTCTGTGAGCTGCTTGGGAAGATAGCTCTCCAATACAGCTACCTGTGCGAGCTCTGCATCGGCAAGGTCCTGCCGGCCTGCCTGTGTGTAGGTAACGGCGGTCTCCTTACCTTGCTTGGCTAACTTGGCGATAATCTTCAGGGCGGCATCGTCCTCTAAGGTGTCGTTGGCACCAGGGGCTGTCTTGGCCTCAAGAAAGACTTTCTTAATGTTTCTCAGCGTCTCCAGACGCACCTTGTCACGGGCCTTCATGGCCGACTTGATATCTTCACTGATCTGATCGAATAACATCATATTCCTATGCTTTAAAATTTAATCGTTCCCTGAATGGGCTCCTTGCTCTCGTTGTCGGTCTTCTTGATGTTGCCGGCAGCCTTACTACGGATCTCCTCCAGTATCTGACGGGTACGCTTGTAGGTAGGTATCTGCTCCACATCAGAGATGACATCGTCGTTGTCAAGGTCTTCCTGACGGAAGATGAAGATATGCGGATGACGCTTATACTGACTCGACGATCCATCCTTGCCATAATAGCGGTTACGGCGGTCTTGGCGCTCAGCGGCTTTCTCTTCCTCTGCTGCAATGCGGTCGGCCTCTTCCTGGGTACGCTTGGTGAAGTGACTGCTCATACCATCCACATCCTCAATGCCAAAGCCTGTGGCGAGAATCGTCACCTTAACCTTATCACCGAGCTCGGGATCTGTTGCCAATCCCCACTTGATCTCGAAGTCGTTGCCGAACTTACCCATGAAGTCGTTCACGTCGTTCATCTCTTCCATCATCAGTCCGGTCTTACTCTGTTTGTCAGAGCAGAAGGAGATGCTCAGCAGGATCTTCTTGGAGTTGAACACATCGTTATCATTCAGCAGCGGAGAGTTGAGGGCATCCTCAATAGCTTTCTTGACACGGCCTTCACCTTCTCCATAACCGGTTGACATGATAGCCACGCCACCATCCTTCAAGACGGTCTTCACATCGTTGAAGTCGAGGTTGATCAATCCGTGTACGGTAATGATCTCGGCGATACTCTTCGCAGCCACGCTCAGCGTGTCGTCGGCTTTACCGAAGGCATCCAAGACGGTGAGTTCGGGATAGATGGCGCGCAGACGCTCATTATTGATCACCAACAGGGCATCCACGTGTTTTGACATCTCCTCCACACCATCCAATGCCTGGTCGATCTTCTTCGGTCCTTCGAAACGGAAGGGGATGGTCACGATACCTACGGTAAGGATATCCATCTCCTTACTGATACGTGCGATGACAGGGGCTGCTCCAGTACCTGTACCACCACCCATACCAGCAGTGATAAAGGCCATCTTCGTACCGTCGTCGAGCATTTGGCGGATATCGTCGATGCTCTCTTCGGCTGCCTGACGAGCCTTCTCGGGTTTGTTTCCGGCACCCAGTCCTTCTTTTCCTAACTGTAGATGAACGGGAACGGGTGAGTCGTTGAGTGCCTGATTATCGGTATTGCAGAGCACGAACGACACATCGTGAATACCTTCACGGAACATGTGGTTAACGGCATTGCCACCACCACCACCAACGCCAATGACTTTGATGATACTACTCTCTTTCTCAGTATCGTCGAAGTCTAATATATCGAATGTATTATCTTTCATATAATATAAGGTGTTATTGTTTGCAAAATGTTTAAAACGTATGGTCTCTTATTCCTCAGCAATCATCTTGTTGATGATGTTCTTCAGTCGACTGCCGAATCTCTTCAGTCCACTGTCTTTCTTCTCTTGGGCCTCTGCCTCTAAGCGAGCAGCCTCTGCAGCCTCTTCCTCGGCCTTACGGGCAGCCTCTGCAGCCTCCTCAGCCTTACGTTTCTCTTCCTCTGCAGCCTGTTTCTCTGCCTCGGTGAGGACGATGCCACTGCCAATCTCATAGGCCTTGCGGGGCTCTTTGTGGATGTCAGCGGTAGTCGTGGCGCTCTTGGGCGTTCCGAATAAGTCGCCGTTAGGATTCATCTCGCTGCCAGCACAGTTCATATTGCCCTTGGCAAGGATACCCAATACGGTGTTCATCATACCGTTGTGGGCATTGATGTCGGCATCTTTTGAGGTGATACTCTGTGTAACGAACTTAGCGATGCGGATCTTCTCCACGTGCGTATGGTTACGGAAAGCCACCTCGATATTCTTCATGTTGGAGCCTCCACCGGTAAGGATGATGCCTCCCAACAGACGGTCGGCAAACTCCTGTGGTATCTGATACCATACATTCTCGATGATCTCCTCTGTACGGCCCTCTACGATCTCCACAAACTTCCTGCATTCCACGGTGCGGTCGGCATCGATGCTGATCATCTGGTTGTTGTCGATCTCACCGTTATCTGTCCATGCGCTGGCATATTTCAGTTTCATATTCTCGGCATTGCTCTCCTCCATCTGCAGGGAAGCGATATCCTTGGTGATATTGTTGCTGCCTAATGGGATGACAGCCAAGTGGCGCAGCACGTTCTTGTAGTAGACGCTCACCGTGGTGGTGTCGGCACCGATATCTACCAGGGCACATCCTGAACGGCGCTCAGCATCTGTCAGTACGCTGTCGGCCAGTGCCAATGGAGCCAGGTTCATCTCTGCGATGGCTACACCAGCCATATCGAAACACTTGTTCAGTTTCTTATAAAACTCCTTCCGCCACAGGATATTCAGGAAGTTACCCTCCAGACGCGTACACTGGATACCTACGGGATCCATCTGGTATTGATTGTCAACCTTATATTCCTGTGTGGCGGCATCGAGGATTTCCTGATCCTGATAACTCATATTGCGGTTAGCGTCCATCAGTTCGTTAACCATCTCTTGGGTAACGATAGTGTCGGCAGGCAGGTTCTTTACAATAACATTCTTTACACTACGGATAGACTGTCCTCCAACACCTACATATACATGTGCGATGTTGGTCTTCAGGATGGAGGTGAGCTTCTTCACAATGTTTGAGATACACTGTGCGGTCTTGTCAATATTATATATCACTCCTTTACGGATGAATGTGCTGGAGTCTTCTTTCACGACTGCAAGCACAGAGATACTTCCATCGAGGTTTTTCTTACCTGCGATGCCGGTCATCTTCGACGAACCGAGTTCAATTGCTACGATAAATTCCTTTGCTGCCATA
>CADBSW010000077.1 GCA_902797505.1 uncultured Prevotellaceae bacterium
AGATACAGAGATTATAATTAAAAGAAAACTCTGTTACTCTGTGTCTCTGTGTTTATTTAGAGAAATAGACGGAAGAGATCCCGTGGATCAAGCCAGAGAGTATCGCAGGAGATCCCGGGGAAAGACCAAGGAAATATCAAGGGAGATACCGGGTCGGTGCCCGGGATGAGGGGATCATGTCCGCAATGAGGGCTTAAAATGAGGTATATAAAAATAATTTTTTGCCGTAATCTGCTGACGTTTGGCAGGTTACGGCAAAAAATGCATTTTCTTGGTTTTTGCTCTTGACAAAGGCACATTTATTTTGTATCTTTGCATAAACTTTAGCGGCGCTCGGCTATATGAGAATAAATTCTCTATCGCTCTCGCTTGCAAAAGCTTTGCATAAACTAAACCAGCGCTGTAAATAAAACGTTGAAGTACACGAAATTACCTTGGTTTCTCCAATTTCATCTCTCGCTCACGCACAGGGAGTGCTTTATCAAGAGCGGCAGGATGGGATTGCTGATTAGGATGCGGCAGATGCGCAGGACCGTTGCCGGGAACAGGAGGAGGTGGAGGTGCGGGGGCACCGTTAGGTCGTGGCGGCATATCTCTTCCCGGAATACTCGTATTAGGAGCCAGCAGGTTCGGGTTACCGGAATCGTTGTTTGACTTATTGTTTTGCATATGGAACCTTACCAGGTGGATATTATCCAGCAGGAGCAGTTTCAGCGTGCTCGTGGCGGCATTCCTGTCTTTCGTCAACAGGATAAAGCCCCTGATCTCCTTAACGCCCAGTGTGTCATTATTTAACACCTCCACGTTATAACTGTTATCGGATGACATATGGACGGTCCGTGATACCACACTATCGTTGGTAAACCGCATGGCGAGCATAGCCACAGCATCACGCGATCCCTCCTGATACAAGAAACGGGTGGTCAGTCCCAGCATAAAACGGTCGCCCTTACGGAAGGAGGTATCAGCAGGAATCACAAAGGATATCACATTATACGGTGCGTAAGGGATCAGCGCGGCATTGATATCACCCTTCCAGATATTGGCGGTATCTCCGGTGGAGGTAAGTGTGAAGCGGTTAACCTCGTCGGTAGAGGCACCCAGCGCCAAGGCTTCCTTGTTCATACGTTCGGAGAGACGCTGGTAGATCTTATACAACTGTTCGGTATGGCGCGTGTAGTACACCAGTGAAGAGTCAAACTCTGCTTCGGTCACCCCGTGTTTCTTCAGCACGGCCAACTTATACAACCGTTCGTTATATTCCATGTTCCCCTCTCCCTCAGAGGCCATGGCCTGAGAGACATGGTAGTCGTACAGCAGTTTCTCCATATCATCGGGCTGGATGATATCTCGGGGCACTCCCGGCTTACAAGCGATGGTCAGCAAGCACAAGGAAACCACAATGATGAGAAGACTAATCCTGCTGTTCTTCATTCTTATCTTTATCTGATTCTTCTGAGGATTTTAAAGAGAGCGTTCCCAACTCCCTACGGTAAAAGAGTAACAATACGATCACACCCACACTGATACAAGCATCGGCGAAGTTGAACACGGGTGAGAAGAAGATGAAATGGTCACCTCCCACGAAGGGCATCCACTGCGGCCAGTAGGTATCGATGATCGGGAAGTAGAACATATCCACCACCTTACCCATCAGGAAGGGGGCATAACCTTGTCCGAAGGGCACGAAGTAGGACACGTAGTAAGGTGACGAGGCATTGAAACACAGACCGTAGAACATCGAGTCGAAGATATTCCCCGCCGCACCGGCCAGGATCATCGCCAGACAGACGATATATCCATAGCGCGCCTTCTCCTTCACCTGCTTCCACAGGTAATAGCCGATGACCGACACCGCCACGATACGGAACAGGCTCAACACCAGTTTGTTGATGAAGGTCATACCATAGGCCATACCAGAGTTCTCGATGAAGTTAATATAGAACCAATCCGTAATCCTGATACTCTGATGCAGGCACATATTCGTCTTAACCTCGATCTTGATAACCTGGTCGATGATGAGGATCGCTAATGTCAATATGACTGCCAGCCATCCCCGTGATATACCCCGTTGACGGGTGGCAGTCGTTGTTTGTTTGTTCATTCTAGTGTTTTTTATTAGAGGCTTTGCTCTGGACGCTCAGTGTAGCATGAGGCACGGCACGCAGACGCTCCTTGGGAATCAACTCACCGGTGATGCGGTCGATACCATACGTCTTATTCTGAATACGGATCAAGGCGGCTTCCAGTCCGGTGATGAATTTCTGCAGACGGCTGGCCTGCTGGATCAGTTCCTCTTTCGACTGTGTCGTGCTACCCTCCTCAAGCACCTTGTAGGTGGGTGAGGTATCCTCCACGTCATTACTGTCGATATTCATCAACTGGCGCATCATCGCCTGATAATCATGGCGTACGGTCTTCAGCTTCTCATCGATGATCTCTTTGAACTCCTGGAGTTCTTCATCACTATAACGCGTTTTTTCTGCCATAACTGTATTATTTAAAGATTAATAGTAGTAATATTTTAGACTTTCTGAATCAAAATATGCAGATCGAAATCATCAAACTCTACCAGGGTGCCGTCATTATCTTTCACGATAATACTGTCGGCCAGCACCTGATTGCTGATGTATTCACCATAGCTCTCGATAGCCTGGTTGGTCTCCTCCTGGGGAGACACCTGGACAGAGATACGGTCGGTAATCTCCAGACCGGCATCCTTACGCAGGTTCTGGATACGGTTGATCAACTCACGGGCCATACCCTCCTTGCGCAGTTCGTCGCTGATCTCCACCTCAAGGGCTACGGTCAGGTTACCCTCGTTGGATACGAGCCATCCCGGAATATCCTCGCTGATGATCTCCACGTCGGCGGCCTCCACGGTAACAGGGGTGTTCTCAACGGTCAGGTCGAGAGAGCCCTGCTCCTCTAGTTTGGTGATATCCTCCTGAGAGATCTCAGCCATCTGTGCGGCGATGCCCTTCATGAGCTTACCGAACTTCTTACCCATCGTACGGAAGTTGCAGCGTACCTTCTTCACCAGGATGCCGGAACCCTCCACGAACTTGAGTTCTTTGACGTTCACCTCATTCATGATCAGGTCTTTCACGGCCTCGATGTATTTCATCTGTGTCTCGTCAACGGCGGGGATCATCACGGTCTGCAGCGGTTGACGCACCTTGATATTCACCTTACGACGCAGGGCAAGCACCATAGAGGTGATCTTCTGAGCCATCTCCATACGCTTCTCCAACTCCTTGTCGATCAGCGACTCATCAGCCACCGGGAAGGAAGCGAGATGTACGCTGTCCACCTGTTCTCTGCCGGTAGCCTGGATCAGATCCATAAACAACTCATCGGCATAGAATGGAGAGAAGGGAGCCAACAGTTTGGCAACGGTCTCCACGCAGATATAGAGCGTCTGATAAGCACTCAACTTGTCTTGTGACATCTCCTTACCCCAGAAACGTTTGCGGTTCAGACGCACATACCAGTTGCTCAGGTCGTCGCTCACAAAGGTATCAATCATTCGTCCGGCCTTGGTAGGCTCATATTCGTTGAGGGCCTCATCCACGTTCTTGATCAGACTGTTCAATGAAGAAATGATCCAACGGTCGATCTCAGGACGCTCACTGACAGGCACTTCCGGACGAGAGTAGTTGAAGCCATCCACATTGGCGTAGAGGCTGAAGAAGCTATACGTATTATATAAGGTGCCGAAGAACTTACGGCGCACTTCCTCCACACCCTTCGGATCGTACTTCAGGTTATCCCAAGGAGAGGTATTGGTAAGCATGTAGAAACGGACGGCATCAGCGCCATTCTTCTTGATCTCCTGGAAAGGATTCACCACGTTACCTAAATGCTTAGACATCTTGATACCCTTGGCGTCGAGCACCAGTCCGCTGGAGATCACATTCTTGAATGCCACACTGTCGAAGATCATCGTGGCGATGGCATGCAGGGTATAGAACCATCCGCGTGTCTGGTCAACACCCTCATTGATAAAGTCGCAGGGGAAGGCCAGGTGCTCATCGATAGCTAACTTATTCTCAAACGGATAGTGTATCTGTGCATAAGGCATAGAACCAGAGTCGAACCATACGTCGATCAGGTCGAGCTCACGATGCAACGGTTGTCCGCTCTCTCCTACCAACACGATATCATCCACATACGGACGGTGGAGGTCAATCTTATCGTAGTTCTCTTGTGAGTAGTCACGAGGAACGAATCCCTTCTCCTTCAACGGATTGGACTTCATGATACCGGCAGCGACACTCTTCTCGATCTCGTTATAGAGTTCCTCGATACTGCCGATGCAGATCTCCTCACGAGTCTCCTTGTTACGCCAGATAGGCAGCGGAGTTCCCCAGAAACGAGAACGTGAGAGGTTCCAGTCGTTCAGGTTCTCCAACCAGTTGCCGAAGCGACCAGTACCTGTACTCTCCGGTTTCCAGTTGATGGTCTTATTCAACTCCACCATACGCTCCTTACAAGCGCTGGAACGGATGAACCAACTGTCGAGAGGATAGTAAAGCACCGGTTTGTCGGTACGCCAGCAGTGCGGGTAGTTGTGGATATGCTTCTCGATCTTATAGACAGAGCCCTCCTGCTTCATCTCCAACGAAAGGATGATGTTCAGATCCTCAGCCTTGCTGGCAGCCTTCTCATCATAACCATTGACATTGAACTTCGGGTCGTAGGCATTCTTCACGTAGTCGCCTGCATGGTGAGCATAAGCCTCTACGTTGACACACTTCTCCAAGAACTCCGGAGCGAGGGAATCCACCACGTAGTATTTACCCTGCAGGTCAACCATCGGACGGGTCTCACCCATCTTGTTGATCATATACAACGAAGGGATACCGGCATCCTTAGCCACCTTGGCGTCGTCGGCACCAAAGGTAGGAGCGATATGCACGATACCTGTACCATCATCGGTAGTAACATAATCACCGGGAATCACACGGAAAGCCTCATCCTCCATCTCGATAAAACGATCATTACCCACGGTAAAGATCTTCTCGGGATGATCCTGGGCGGCCTCCTTAACGAACTCTGCGGCATTCTCATCCAGACGCTCACAGGGCTTTACCCAGGGCATCAACTGACGGTATCTCATACCGACGAGGTCAGAACCCTTATATTGAGCCACGATGCGGTAAGGAATTACCTTGTCACCGGGCTTGTATTCATTCATATCGGCAAACTCTCCCTCTGGTTTGAGGTAGGAATCCACCAACTCGGCAGCTAAGATTGCCGAGATCTTCTCACCGTTATAAGGATTGAAGGTCTGCACACAGACATAATCAAACTTCGGACCCACGCACAAGGCGGTATTAGAGGGCAGTGTCCACGGGGTGGTGGTCCATGCCAGGAATACCGGTGTTCCCCACTCTCTCATCTCCGGACGAGGATCGAGGATGGTAAACTGTGCCGTACAGGTGGTGTCTTTCACATCCCTGTAGCATCCCGGCTGGTTCAACTCATGAGAAGACAATCCTGTTCCTGCGGCGGGAGAATACGGCTGGATGGTATAACCTTTATATAAGAGGTTCTTGTTGTACAACTGCTTAAGCAACCACCACAGCGTCTCGATATACTTATTATCATAGGTAATATAGGGATGATCCATATCCACCCAGTAACCCATCTTCTCCGTGAGGTCACGCCACTCGGCGGTGTACATCATCACGTTCTCACGACACTTGCGGTTATAGTCTTCTACAGAGATATATTTCTCGGATTCTTTATTGTCGATATCAGCCTTGGTAATACCCAAGTCTTTCTCCACACCCAGCTCAACAGGCAGTCCGTGGGTATCCCATCCGGCCTTTCTGTGCACCTGATAACCCTTCATGGTCTTATAGCGGTTGAAAGTATCTTTGATGGTACGCGCCAATACGTGGTGAATACCGGGGTGACCGTTAGCCGATGGAGGTCCCTCAAAGAATACGAATTGGGGGCATCCTTCGCGCTCGGTTATAGAACGGTGGAACAAATCTTTCTTATTCCACTCCTCGAGAATCTTATTGTTCGTCTCAGTTAAATTTATACCTGTGTGTTCGGCAAACTTCTTAGCCATAATTAGAATATGAATTTTATAAACGTTTATAATGACGTGCAAAGTTATAGTAAAAAAATTATTATAACAAACTTTTTATATTTTTTTTGGTATACGTGTGTCCGAACACATATTATTAAAAACAGCATTGACATAAAAAAAATGGCGTTTAGTTGTTGTTTGTTCTTATTTTTTATATATCTTTGCGAGGTTAAAAGAAAACAAATTACTAATCTTAAATAATAATTACCTATGTTAATGGTTATTCAATTGCTTATCGTGTTGCTTGCCCTTTGGGTAGGTTCGCGATATGGAAGTCTGGCCTTAGGCGCAATATCCGGTATTGGTCTGGCCATTCTTGTTTTCGGTTTCTGTATGAAGCCGGGCACACCTCCCACGGATGTGATCTATATCATTATTGCCGCTGTTACCTGTGCAGGTATCATGCAGGCATCCGGAGGGATTGACTGGTTGATACAGATCGCGGAGAAGATGCTCCGTAAGCATCCTAATCGTATCACCTTCTTAGCTCCTCTGTGCACCTTCACCCTGACAGTGCTCGTAGGAACAGGTCATGTGGTGTATACCCTGATGCCTATCATCGTGGATATCGCCATCAAGAAAGGCATCCGTCCGGAGCGCCCCTGTAGTGTGGCCTCTATCGCTTCGCAGGTGGGTATCACCTGTTCTCCCATCGCGGCTGCCGTCGTGGCCTTCGTGAGCATCTCCAACGCCAATGGCTTCGACGTCACGATTCCGCAAGTGCTGATGATCAGTATCCCTGCCTGCATCTGCGGACTGATGGCTGCGGCAACGGTATCCTACAAACGTGGTCTGGATCTGGATAAAGACCCTGAGTTTTTGAAGAAGCTCGAGGATCCTGAGATGCGCGAGTATATCTATGGCGGATCAGCCACCACACTCGACAAGGAGATCCCACAGAGTGCGAAGAATGCGGTTTACGTATTCTTAGGAGCACTCCTTATCATCGTGTTCTTCGCCATCTTCCAGGATATCCTCCCACAATACGGAACGATCAAGGCTGTAAAAGATGCGCCCGACTACGTCTTCGCCGACGGCACGGTGGCATCAGCGGCTGCCATGGCCAAGGCCAAGGCTATCATCCCGGGTATCACCGAGGTATCCACCGTACAACTGAAGATGAACGTGGTCATCCAGATCGTCATGATCTCTGCCGCTGCCATCATGATCCTCTTCTGCAAGGCATCACCCACCAAGGCTGTGCGTGGCGCTGTATGGCAGTCGGGAATGGTGGCTGTGGTTGCGATCTTCGGTATCGCCTGGTTGGCCGACACCTTCTTCTCCAACTATACCAATGAGATGCAGACGATGCTGGGCGACATCGTAGCCAAGTACAACTGGTCGATCGCCATCGTCTTCTTCCTCGTTTCCGTGCTCATCAACTCACAGGGCGCTGTGGTTGTCTCTATGTTGCCATTGGCATATTCGTTAGGAATACCGGGTCCGGTGCTCCTTGGTGTACTCCCCAGTGTATATGGATACTTCTTTATTCCGAACTATCCATCAGACATTGCCACGGTCAACTTCGACCGTTCGGGTACCACGGTTATCGGAAAGTACCTGCTCAACCACTCGTTTATGATGCCAGGACTTGTCCATCTCTTCGTCAGCACCCTCGTGGCATACGCACTATCAATGATCATCTACTAAATTCCTACGACTATGTTAATTATCATTATAGAATTATTAGTTGTCCTACTGGCCCTCTATCTGGGTTCAAAATACGGAAGTCTGGCATTAGGAGCCATTGCCGGTTTAGGATTGGCCATTCTCGTTTTCGACCATGGACTGAAACCCGGCACCCCTCCTACTGATGTGATTTATATCATTGTGGCAGCCGTGACGTGCGCTGGTATCCTGCAGGCATCCGGCGGTATGGACTGGATGATTCAGATCGTGGAGCGTCTGTTGCGCAAGCATCCCAGTCGTATCACTATCCTCTCTGCCCTGAGTACCTTCTTCCTGACCATCGTCTGTGGCACCGGTCATGTGATGTATACCCTGATGCCCGTCATCACCGATGTGGCTATTAAGAAAGGTATCCGTCCGGAGCGCCCCTTGGCATTGGCATCCGTATCCTCGATGCTTGCCATCGTATGCTCTCCTATCTCAGCAGCTGTCGTGGCCTTCGCCACCATCTCTGCCCTGAACGGTTTCAACATCTCTATCCTGCAGATTATCTCAGTCACCATACCGGCATGTCTGTGTGGCATTATCGTTGCAGCCAGTTGGTCATACCAGCGTGGACTCGACCTCGATAAAGACCCTGAGTTTCAAGAGAAGCTCAAAGATCCCGTGCAGTATGCATTTATATATGGTAAGACAGAGACGACCCTCAACAAGACGATCGACAAGAAAGCCAAGTGGTCGGTATATATCTTCCTGGCAGCTATTTTGCTGATTGTCCTCCTGTCGGTATTCCACCATATCCTTCCAGCATACGACACCGTGGTGGCTATTGACGGAGCAAAACCGGTATTGTTATCTACCGGAAAGACAGTGACGCCGGAGAACCTTGCCGCGGCAGGTATCATCATGCCAGGGGTAACGCAGAAGATCCCGGTAACCATCCACATGTATCTGGTCATTCAGATTATCCTGATCTCTACTGCTGCCTTGATTATCATGATCTGCGGAGCCAAGCCGAAGACGGCTGTGGCTAACAACGTATGGCAATCAGGTATGGTGGCCGTAGTAGCTATCTATGGTATCGCTTGGTTGGCTAACACCTTCTTCGGTGCGCACATGACAGAGGTTGAAATGTTGCTCGACGAAATGGTAGAGAATTATCCATGGGCAATCGCACTTGTGTTCTTCTTCTTCTCTGTGCTCATCAACTCACAGGCTGCCGTTATCGTGGCATTATTGCCTGTAGCCTATAAGTTAGGTATCCCCGGATGGATCCTCTTAGGAGCATTACCCTGTGTATACGGTTATTTCTTCATCCCGAACTATCCTTCGGATATCGCGACGGTGAATATCGACCGTACAGGAACGACAAAGATAGGAAAGTATGTGCTCAACCACTCGTTCATGATACCCGGACTCATCTGCGTCAGCGTATCTACCGTGGTGGCTTATTTGATCTCGAGTGTGTTTTTCTAAAATGATGAAACAAAATAAAAAAAAGGGTATTTAACGGTGAAAACCAGGGTAAAATACATAACAGAATAAAAAAACTATTATTTTATGTAAAAAAACGAAGGGAATAGTAACCCTTTTGGTACCCTTTTACGTTTTATAAATAGTTAAATCATTCTCTCTCAAAAGACATACTAACTATATTTGGGTGCAGCTTGCTTGGTTGAAAGTAGGCTGCATTTTTTTTATTTTATGATTGGGATTACTAAAGTAAAGACATAAAAAAAGGAGTGCCGCTGCACTCCGAAATGATCTTTAAATCTAATACTATGAAAAACACATTGCAAATATAGAGCATTTGATTCAAAAAAACAAGTATATCCGCTATTATTTAAGTGTTTTTAACAAAAATATATGGATAATGTAAAATAACAGTCAAAACAAGTCCTATATTTGTACTAATTATCGTGTTTTGCTATTGCACAGACCAAAAAGTCTGATTATCTTTGCGGCGATAATTAGGAATATAATAAGATGATGACAAAGAAAGATAAATATGAGGAGTTGCTCCCCCAGATTAAGGCTCTGATAGAGGGAGAGAAAAACACCGTGGGGGTTTTGGCAAATGTGTCGGCAGCCATAAGAAGTAGTCTTGGTTATTTCTGGATTGGCTTCTACACAGTAAAAGACGATGAGCTGCAACTGGGTCCTTTCCAAGGTGACGTGGCCTGTTACCATATTCCTTATGGCAAGGGGGTATGTGGCGCAGCCTGGCAAAGAGGTGAGACGATCATCGTTGATGATGTGGAGGAGTTTCCCGGACATATCGCCTGCAGTTCTCTGAGCAGATCAGAGATCGTGGTACCCGTAAGAGATAACAAAGGGAAGATATGGGCTGTGTTGGACATCGACAGCATCAACCTCCGTGAGTTTGATGAGATAGACAAGGAATATCTTGAACAGGTGGCTACCCTACTCTCTTCTTGGGGGTAAGCACCTTTTATATTCCTTTGATCTCGATGATATCATGCAAAGGAATCTGACGACCGTCAGACAAGATTAACAGTTGGAGGTAGTCATCATAACGTTTTACATGATCAGTAACCGACTGGTAACTACCACCTGCTTTTTTCTCATCAGCAACAAAATAAGTAATCGTCACTGTAGGGTGCTCAGCGATATGCTCGAGTAACAACAGGAACTGACGATTCAGGAGTTGTTGCTGTTCTTCATCCAACACCTCCTGACGGTCAGTCTGTCGGGCCGTCTCACTAATCACTGCATCATAACCGGTGAGGGCTGCAAAGGGAGCAAACTGTGCAGCACGCGCCTCCATCGGCATCCTCGGATGATTCTTCGGCTCCGGATGCGGCAAATGAATAATATCGTTATAATCCCCCATCAATACCCTAAACTATTAACTATTAACTATTAACTATTAACTATAAACTCCCAACTACTCCCTATGTCCCCCTATCTGGGCATTACGCTCTATCGCGGTGGCTCCCTCCTGGAAGTTCATGCCTTTGAGGATCGCGTTCTTTCCGAATCGCTGTTTGATGGCCAACTGCACCTCCTGCATCCTTCGTTCTTTATCCAGTTCTTCCTGTTCTCTCTGCTCTTTTGCTTGAATAGCTTCATAGTCCGTAAACAGATCAAGCTGGGTGGGTTGTTGCTGGTGACTGACCGTATCCTCATAGACCACATGATTGGTGGTGAGGTTCATTCGGCGCACCAAGAGATGAGGATCCACGATACGGTCATAGAGTGACAACACCGCCTCAGTAATAAGACGCGTGGAGGATGTCTGTCTGCCGATATTCTCTGAGCCATGCGCATGCTTGGGAACTTTCCTGCCATAGAAATCCATAGTCACCTCTCCATGATATTGTTCACGTATGGCAGGATTGGTAAGACTCTCGATATCGTAACCCACGGTAAGCACAATCTGGTCGGTTAACATGCGCTTTGACACCAGGTTAAGGGCTACGGCCTCAGCCATCTCTTGAACGACCACACGAGCTTTCCGCACATCGTATGCCGACTGCAGCACCTGTCCACTGCTGAAGGAGTTGTTCTCGGGTTTATAGGCCTTCACCATATCGATAGTACATGGTTCATAGCCCCACGCATGATCGATGAGCAACTCCGCATTGACACCGAAGAGCTTATACAGGAGTTCTTCATTATGCAGCGACATACGAGCCAGTTTTCCCATCGTATCAATGCCATATTGCGCCAGTCGGTTGGCTGTCCCCTTACCGACGCGCCAAAAACTGGTCAACGGTTTATGATCCCACAACTTCTCTCGATAACTCATCTCATCCAACTCACCGATGCGCACCCCATCTTTATCTGCGGGGATATGCTTCGCCACGATATCCATGGCCACCTTACAGAGATACATATTCGTGCCGATACCTGCCGTGGCCGTAATACCCGTGGTCTTCAACACATCACGGATCATCGTCATGGCCAACTCATGGGGCGTCATCTTGTAATTGTCAAGGTAGTTGGTGACATCCATGAACACCTCGTCGATGCTATACACATGGATATCCTCGGGAGCTATATATTTAAGGTATGTCTGATAGACACGACTGCTCACCTCCATGTAATGCCCCATACGCGGTGGAGCCACCACATAGTCTAATTCCCAGTCGGGATGTTGCTTCAGTTCGTTATCATTATAGGACTTTCCTTTCAGACGACCGCCACATTGCATCTGCCGCTGTTGGTTCACCTCTCTTACCCGTTGCACCACCTCAAAAAGACGTGCACGGCCTCCTATCCCGTAGGCTTTCAGTGAGGGAGAGACCGCCAAGCAGATCGTTTTCTCTGTCCTGCTCTTGTCTGCCACAACAAGATTGGTCGACAAAGGATCTAATCCCCTGTCGACACATTCTACAGAGGCATAGAATGATTTCAGGTCGATGGCTATGTACTGTCGCTGTTTACTCAAGGAGCTTTCTGTACGATAGAGAAGGTATGGAAGATATCCCCGGCCGTGACATGCAGAAGGAAAGCACGAGCCATGGATGTTTTGTTCTCGGCGATCACGATCTCCAGGTTACTGCCTTGGATATGAGCCGTAAACCACGGTCCTTTAAGGTTTCTGAAATCCCCCCCGTTTTGATCGGGATATACGTAATCTGTATTGTTGATGCGGGCGCCATCTAACCATGGATTTGGGTAATTCTTACATGTAAACGTAAGGGTGGCTCCTGAGGCTTCAACGATATAGTTTCCTTTCTCCTCTTTCACGGAGGATGTGGCTTTCCATTTCATGGGATCCCAGTCACCGTCATTCTTTGAACAACCGGCAAGTATGATTACCAGCAACACAAAAGGGATTAATCTTCGAATCATATCATTCTGTTTTAGTTGTTAATGCAATTGACAAAGGTACACAAATAAATTAGAATCCGCAATATTTTATGTTATTTATTCGTGCGTTTTAAGATATTCCAACATAGAAGAGATACAGATATACAAAGACACGGAGAAACAAATAAGCTGTCACTCCGTGTCTTTGTTAGAAATAATAAGATTTCGACCTATAGCTCAATTTGCAGGCTGAAACCTCTCTCAAAGCCCGATAAATACTGGCGTTCCGCACAATCAAGCTAGCTTGAGCAATA
>CADBSW010000078.1 GCA_902797505.1 uncultured Prevotellaceae bacterium
CCGTAATTTCAAGTGGATGATGAAGTGGCAGTTGCGCAAGATACCTTTTGTGGGTTATGCCTGTGAGCGCTCGCATCAGATATTCGTTGACAAGCGCACACCCAGCAAGGTGAAAGAGACTTATACCAAAGCACGAGAAATTCTTAGAGAAGGTATCTCCTTAGTGGTTTTCCCGGAGGGAAGTCGCACCTTTACCGGACATATGGGCATCTTCAGACGTGGTGCTTTTATGTTGGCCGATGAGATACCACTGCCCGTAGTACCCCTCACCATCAACGGATCGTTTGACATCCTGCCCAGAGAGAAGAACGGAAGAACCATCAACTGGCCCGAGTGGCATCCCATGTCACTGACGATCCATGCACCTATCTATCCCGAGACTCGTGGTCATGAGTATATCAAACAGGCTATGGAAAAGAGTTATGAAGAGATCATGAGCAGTCTGGTGCCGGAATATCAGGGGTATGTGGAGAACCCGGACCAATAAAATGGGAAATGGAGAATGGAAAATGGAAAATGGAGAATGGAAAATGGAGAATGGAGAATGGCTATAAGTTTTGAGAACTAATTATCAATTATTCATTTTTCATTTTCCATTTTCCATTATCAATTATTTCCTGTGTAGCGTGATGACGACGATCTCTGCCGGCACGCCGAAGCGGAAGGGGATAAAGCCACCGATACCCGTACTCACATTAATGGCATGACCGTCCTCTTCATAATAGCCGGAATACTCATCATAATTGAGCATCACAGGAGAGAAACCGAAGAGCTTCACCTGTCCGCCATGGGTATGACCACTCAACGTCAACTGACTCCTTCCATCAGGCAGGATATGGCGTCGCCAGGCACTGGGATCATGCTGCAGCATCACCACGAAAGCATCGTTCTTCACACCATCTAATGTCTTCTTAATATCGCCCTTGGGTGGGAAGGGTGGTAATCCGTCGTTCTCCATACCAGCGATCACCAAGGAATCCTTACCGTGATAGAGCACCCGATGCTCATTCATCAACAGGCGCCACCCGATAGATAACTGTTTTTTCTGTAAGAGGATCTCGTTCATCCGCATGGTGGCTGAGTCGCGGTGCATATACATCGAGTAATCATGGTTGCCCAACACTGAGTACACCCCATCCTTACACTGCAGACGAGCCAATACCGACTGCACCTCATCCAACTCATTGGCATAGATATTCTGCAGATCACCCGTAAACACGATCATATCGCCATGTTGCGCATTGATACTGTCGATAGCCTTCTCCAAGAGGTGGACATTCCTGCCGGATAACGTACCCACATGGGCATCGGTAAACTGCACGATACGATATCCGTCGAAAGCCTTGGGGATATCAGCATGGTAATAGTCTACCTGACGGATTTTCAGTTTCCGCAGTCCTATCGTAGAGCCATAGATGATGACATATATTAAGAACAGAGCCAACAGGAATCCAATCAGGTTACCCCAATTCTTCTTTGATTTCACCGCCCGACAAATCATCCATCCGACAAAAGAGAAGAGGGAGAAAGCCGCCTTCGGGAAGACGAGCAGTCCTAAGAGAAAGAGATAGATAAACAGCGTATCGGGAGGAGTGGGCGCGAAATCCCTGACGAAGGCCAGACAACAGGTATATATCACCATGGCCACGGCAGGTATCCACCAAAGGATCCGTTTCCAGAAGGTATATCCTTTCTTCTTCCTGAGATAGTGAACATCTATATAGAGGTCAGGAAGGAGAATGAGAAGGATCAGAAAAAAGAATATTCGCGCGATCATAGGGCCAAAGGATTATCTGAACGCAAGTGCCTCACCACGGTATGTCTCATCGAAGACACCCTGATTAAAAAGATGATGACCATTACAGAAGGTATGCATCACCTTCCAGTTGAAGGTATGTCCCTCTAACGGACTCCATCCGCATTTGCTCTGAATACAATCTGGTGTGAGTATCCATGGGTTGTTGGGCGACACAATCACGATGTCTGCCTTGTATCCTTTGCGCAGATATCCACGGTCACGTATCTCAAACAATGAGGCAGGCTGATGACACATCAGTTGTACCAGACGCTCAATAGGCAACACACCCTCATCGACCAACTCCAGCATGCTGACCAACGAGAACTGTATCATCGGCATACCGGAGACAGCACGTGCTGCCCCACCCTCTTTCTCTGGTAACAGATGAGGAGCATGGTCGGTGCCCACCGTGGTAATCTTACCGTTGGTGAGTGCCTTTCTCAGGGCATCACGGTCATCGGCACTCTTCACCGCAGGATTACACTTGATACGGGTACCCAACGACTGATAATCTGCTGAGGAGAACATCAGATGAGCAACCACCACCTCTGCCGTTATGCGATCATTATCACCGAACAACGACAGTTCTTTAGCCGTGGTGACATGCGCCACATGCAACTGTGTGCCGTATGTCTTTGCAAGATTCACGGCCAAGGCAGTTGACTGATAACAAGCCTCCACGTCACGTATCTGCGGGTGCAGTTCTACGGGGGGATCATCTCCATAGCGCTCTTTCGCCTTCTTCATATTCTCATTGATACGCGCCGTATCCTCACAATGCACCATCACCGGCAAGGTAGCCTCCCGGAAAATCTTTTGGAGAGACTCCCGACGATCCACCAGCATATTACCCGTACTACTGCCCATGAACAGTTTGATGCCAGGCACCTGATGTGGATCTAAGGCGGTAAAGAGGTTCACATTGTCATTGGTAGCGCCGAAGAAGAATCCGTAATTCACCGCACTGCAGTCAGCAGCCCGTTTATACTTTTCCTCAAGGGCCTCAAGGGTGGTTGTCTGAGGTATCGTATTGGGCATGTCGAGATAAGAGGTAACACCACCGAAGGCTGCTGCCCTACTCTCACTCGCGATATCTGCCTTATGGGTAAGTCCCGGATCACGGAAATGCACATGGTCATCGATGATGCCCGGTAATACAAAACAACCAGAGGCGTCTACAACCGTATCGTAGTCGCCTCTGTATTCTTGATTTTCCTGAATGTCTGCTATGCGGTCATCGTCTATCAACAGGTAACCCTTAAACGACCTACCCTCATTGACGATCAGTGCATTCTTTATTAATGTCTTCAATCTTTTATTATTTTACGGAATCAGCGGGGGCCGCCATCTGATTAGGAGTGGGCACCTGTGGTAACGGAGCATTTGTCGGCGCCGGTGTCTGATAAGGCTCAGCCGTTCCATTACGGATGGCCTCATTCTGCTGAGCCTTCTCGTAATAGTCCTTCACATAGGCATTGTTCTTGAACTTCGGTGTGGCCTTGCTCATGATATCCTCTATCCATGGGGTAAGCTCCGGGAAACGGTTGTTGGCCGTCATAATGAAGAAGACGCCAGGACCCAGTACATTGTCAAAATTCTCTACAATAAAAGAGGTCACCAACTTATCTTCAGCCGCGGCAATCTCGTTGGCCTCCTGCATGAGTTTGGCATTTGTCACATTCTCATCCTCACCGTTCATGATAGCCTGACTCTGCTTGTGAGAGAGCTCATTATACTGATTAGTCAGTTTGTTATAGTCATCCAAGAACTGTGACAGTTTGTCGTTCAGCGGTGTGCCCGACACTTTCTGCTGGGTATTATCTATCTTGATGGTGATGTCACCACTCTCGATGATAACGGGCAACAGACTCTCATCATCCATGAATAGTGTGGCCATCTTAGCACTGTCGGTAGTTCCTGTAAAATGGAACTGACCATGCACCACATCACAAGAGTCGATATTCTTGAGATCGTTATCGTTGTATACTTTCAGATAAAGCATACGTCCATCGAGCATCGACACGTTCGATAATCCCTGTATGTTATAACTGTTCATACAGGAGGTCAGCAACAACGCCATCAAGAATATAAAAGATAATTTCCTCATACTTGTTCGAAACGTTAACGGTATGGACATCGAGTACATCGAAATCCAACGCAAATGTACAATGTATTATTGAAGAATGGAAAATTTTTTATGCTATTTAAAATAATTCTACCAACTTTTATAATTTTTTTGCCTCTTTTTCCAGTTCGTTGGAGATTCTCAACACACAATACATCTGTAGGAGGGCTCCGATCAACAAGGCAATGATCCATTTGTTCACAATAAAGGTCAGGTAGGAATTAAGTCCTTGCTGAAGATATTTTATAAAAGAAGATAACAAGAAGTTGTAGCTGTTCTCCACCATCAGCAGACCCGCAAGAATGAGAAAGATGTCACTGATGATCATCTGTCTACAGAGTCGGCGAATGGCGATATTGTTGCCACTGTATGTCTGCTGGCATTGCATGGCCGTATACAGACAAGCACCTATTAAGAAAATAAATGAAAAAATAGCATGCAGACTGTCTACTGCCACATAGACGATAGCCCCGGCCACCATCATCAGGGCTCCGATGGCCAGGATAATACGCTGTAATTTACTCAGTTGTTTCATTGTCTTGTTTATATTGTCTTTCCAGGTCCTCACTCAACACGAAGATATCCTCATCATCAGCCTTCATGAAATAACGTTCGCGTGCAATCTTCGTAATTGCCTTCGGGTTACGACGAAGTTCCTTCAACTGTGCCTCATCACGATCATACTGCGACTTAAATTCGGCTATCTGCGCTTTCAAGTCGCGTATCTGCATCTGATTCTTGACACGCTGGTAGAAACTGTTCTCATCGATGAAAGCCACAATAAGTACACCGGCAATCAGCACGATCCAATACTTATTGTTCCCCAGGAACGACCATATGAAATTCAACCTTTTCATTATACCTTATTATATTATGGTTGCAAAGTTACAAATATTTTTGTTTCAATTGCACCATTTATCGATATATTTTTTTACTATCTTTCACTACATCGAAAATACTCCCTTTCGAAAAAGCCCAAATAAATTTGGCTTTTTACTCACTTAATAGTATCTTTGCACATATATTTTGGTAAATCATCTTTTGTTATGGAATATATCGTATCAGCCCGGAAATACCGACCGATGTCGTTTGACACCGTGGTGGGGCAGAACGCCTTGACGACCACGCTGAAGAATGCTGTCAAGAGTGGTAAGCTGGCGCATGCCTACCTGTTTTGTGGGCCACGCGGTGTCGGCAAGACCACCTGCGCACGTATCTTTGCCAAAGCCATCAACTGTGAGCATCCCTCAGGCGAAGGTGAGGCATGCAATAATTGCGAGAGTTGCAAGGCCTTCAACGAACAGCGATCATACAATATCTTTGAGTTAGACGCGGCCAGTAACAACTCCGTGGAGAACATCAAGACGCTGATGGAGCAGACACGCATACCGCCGCAGATCGGCAAATACAAAGTGTTTATCATCGACGAGGTGCACATGCTCTCCACACAGGCTTTCAATGCTTTTCTCAAGACACTGGAAGAGCCACCTGCCCATGTGATCTTCATCCTCGCCACCACCGAGAAACATAAGATCCTGCCGACGATCATCAGTCGTTGTCAGATATACGACTTCGAGAGGATGACGGTGCCCAATATCATCAGTCATCTCAAGGCCGTGGCAGAGAAAGAGCATATCACCTACGAGGAGGAGGCGCTGAATATCATTGCCGAGAAGGCTGATGGCGGAATGCGTGATGCCCTGTCTATCTTCGACCAGGCCGTTTCTTTCTGCCAAGGTGATATCACCTATAAGAAGGTGATCGAAGACCTGAACGTGCTCGACAGTGAGAACTACTTCAATATCATCGATCTGTCGCTGGCCAACAAAGTGTCTGACGTGATGGTGTTGCTCAATAACATCATCACTAAGGGCTTTGACGGAGGACATCTGATCAGTGGATTGGCCAAGCATGTGCGTAACGTGATGATGGCCAAAGACCCACAGACACTCCCTCTGTTGGAGACAAGTCAGCAACAAAGAGAGAAATATCAGGAACAGGCACAACGCTGTCCGAACAAGTTCTTGTATCAGGCGCTGAAGGTGATGAACGACTGTGACATCAACTACCGTCAGAGCAGTAACAAACGACTGTTGGTGGAGCTCACCCTGATAGAGATTGCCCAGATCACGCAGGAAGATGACAGTGTGAGCGCGGGGCGCCGCCCCAGAAGATTAAAATCCCTGTTTCAGAAAATCAAAGCCCATGTCCAGAGTAAGGCAGTTGTTCAGGGTGCTGCCGGACAAAGGGTTACTACTGACCATCCAACAGCCAATGATGGTCAGGCACCAGTTATGTCCTCTCCCACTCCCATTGCCCAACCGACTACTAAAGAAAAACCGACACATCGGCTGAAGCTGAAATCCATCGGTCATTCGTTCAGCAATATGCGTAATGAGGAGAAGGTCGTATACAAGAAAGAAGAGGATGTCAGCATACAGGATAAAGAGGTGTTTACCGAAGACCAACTGATCATGCAGTGGACGGCCATGTGTAACCGCATGCCCCAGCAGATGGCCGGCATCTCCTCACGTATGCGTAATATCATACCTACCATCACAGAGTTTCCAGCCATCGAGGTGAAGGTAGACAATGAGATACTGTTGAAAGAAATCAACAGTATCAAGAATAGGATCCGCAGCACCTTGGTACAATACCTGAAGAATAAGGATATCGTGTTGAATATCCGTTTGGCAGAAGGTCAGGAACTGTCGAAGGCGCTTACCCGGAAAGAAATGTTTGAGGAGATGCTGACAAGCAACCATGCTATCAGCAAGCTCCAATCCGAGTTAGGACTGGAGCTTATGTGAATATCTTTATATCAGATTAATACCTATCTTTTTGCATTCTTCCACCATCGCATCAGGCCAGATGCTGGCTTGTATCTCACCGATATGCGCCTTGTGGAGTAAGATCATACACAGACGACTCTGACCGATACCACCACCCACACTCAGGGGGAGTTGGTCGGTAAGGAGTTGTTGATGGAAATACAGGTTCTTACGATCCTCCTGTCCACTGATCTTCAACTGCCGCAGCAAGCTCTCCTTATCCACACGGATACCCATGGATGACAACTCCACGGCACGCTCCAGCACCGGATACCAAATCAGGATATCACCGTTAAGACCTAACTGTCCGTCCTCACCTGGTGTCGTCCAGTCATCATAGTCGGGAGCACGACCGTCATGAGGTTCTCCATTAGCCAACTTACCACCGATACCGATCACAAAGACTGCCCCATATTTCTTGGCGATCAGGTTCTCACGCTCTTTCACATCCTTGTCGGGATACATCTTGAGCAGGTCTTCGCTGTGGATGAAGAAGATCTCACGGGGAAGGAACGGTTTGATCATCTCATAGCGCTCGCACACCAGGAATTCCGTACGCAGGATAGCGGCGTAGATGCGGCGTACCACCTGTTTGAGGAAAGCGATATTACGATCGGATGCCTGGATGACAGCCTCCCAGTCCCATTGATCCACATATAGTGAGTGAAGGTTATCCAACTCCTCGTCGGCACGGATGGCATTCATATCCGTATAGATGCCATAACCGGGCTCCACCTGATACTCTGCCAGCGTCAGACGTTTCCATTTAGCCAGTGAATGCACCACCTCAGCCTTCGCATCACCAAGGTCTTTGATGGGGAAGGTCACAGGGCGCTCCACACCATTCAAATCATCATTGATACCTAATCCTTTTAACACAAAGAGGGGCGCTGTCACTCTCCGCAAGCGCAGTTCTGTACTCAGGTTCTGCTGGAAAAACTCCTTGATCATCACGATACCCTGTTCGGTCTGCTTAGGGTCCAACGGAGTATGATAATCAGTTGGTTTAATAATCTTACTCATAACAATCTTTTTACTTTACCGCCACAAAGATACATATTTTATCGAAAATGACAAAAATTAATAACAGAGATATGGAAAAACAAAAAAAAGAATGGTAAATATGATCGGTTACAAGTTTTTTTTGTACTTTTGCACCTACCTAAACGCACCCGTAGTTTAATGGATAGAATAACGGATTCCGGTTCCGTCGGTTTGGGTTCGATTCCCAACGGGTGTACCAAGAAACGTTAACATTGACGATAACGTTAACGGTTTTGCAAAAGCAGATTCTTTTTCTTTCTAAACTTCCAGTCAGATTTTTTGCGTTTTCCGAATAATATTGCTACCTTTGTTGCATAAACAATATTATTATAAAAATACCTAACGATGGATATTACCGAAAGATTTTTAAACTACGTAAAATTCGACACACAATCCTCAGAGGATAGTAACACCGTGCCAAGTACCGCAAAGCAGTTGATCTTTGCCAAGTATCTCAAAGAAGAATTAGAGAACGAAGGATTCAGCGATGTAGAGATGGACGACAAGGGCTATATCTACGCCACCCTGAAATCAAACATGAAGAAGGATGTTCCCACCATAGGATTTATCAGTCATTACGATACATCCCCCGACTGTAGCGGAGAGAACGTGAAGCCCAGGATTATCCGTAACTATGACGGCAAGGACATCGAGCTGAGTCCGGGCATTATCAGTTCTACAAGCAAGTTCCCCGAGCTCTTGAAACATGTCGGAGAAGACCTGATCGTCACCGATGGCACTACCCTGTTGGGAGCTGATGACAAGTCGGGTATCGCCGAGATCGTGCAGGCCATGTGCTATCTGCGTGACCACAAAGAGATCCCGCATGGAGATATCCGCATCGGTTTCAACCCCGATGAAGAGATCGGCATGGGTGCCCATCATTTCGATGTGGAGAAATTCGGTTGTGAGTGGGCCTACACCATGGATGGTGGTGACTTAGGAGAACTGGAGTTTGAGAATTTCAACGCTGCCAGTGCGAAGGTCTTTATCAAGGGTATCAGCGTACACCCGGGATATGCCAAGGGAAAGATGGTCAATGCCAACCGTCTGGCTGCCGAGTTTGCCGCTATGTTGCCTGCCGACGAGACACCGGAGACCACTGAGGGCTATGAGGGATTCTATCACCTGCTGGGTATCGAGAGCAATATCGAGAATGCTAAACTGAGTTATATCATCCGTGACCATGACCGTGACCGTTTCGAAGACCGCAAGGCCTTCATCAAGAAGGCAGTGGCTCAGATGAACGAGAAATATGGCGCCGACACCGTGACCGCTGAGGTAAAAGACCAGTATTACAACATGAAGGAGATGATCGATCCCAACATGCACGTGATCGATATCGTCCTCAAGGCTATGCAGCAATGTGACGTACCACCAAAGGTGAGTCCTATCCGTGGAGGTACCGACGGCGCACAACTGTCATTCAAAGGACTGCCCTGCCCCAATATCTTCGCCGGAGGCATCAACTTCCACGGTCCTTACGAGTTCATCAGCATCCCCGTCATGGAGAAGGCTATGCAGGTGATCGTAAAGATCTGTGAGATCACGGCAGAATATAATGATTAAACGGTAGTTCTAAGGATTTTAAAGGGATATGTCTGAATTACCGAGTCTGATTGTCGACCTCGCGCTGATACTGGTTGTTGCGGGTGTTACCACACTGATATTCAAGAAACTCAAGCAACCCCTGGTGTTAGGCTATGTGGTGGCTGGTTTTCTGGTCTCACCGCACATGCCCTATACCATGTCGGTGGTTGACCAGGCGAATATCCAGGTATGGGCAGACATCGGTGTGATGTTCCTTCTCTTTTCCTTAGGACTCGATTTCTCTTTTAAGAAGATCCTCAAGATGGGTGTCTCACCCGTCATTGCCACCGTCACCATCATCTTCTGTATGATGATGTTAGGCATCGTCACCGGCCATCTCTTCAGTTGGTCGAAGATGGACTGTATCTTCTTAGGCGGTATGCTGGCCATGAGCTCCACCACGATTATCTACAAGGCCTTTGATGATCTGGGGCTCCGCCAGCAGAAATTCGCCGGACTGGTGATGAGCGTGCTCATCTTGGAGGATATCCTGGCCATCGTCATGATGGTGATGCTGAGTGCCATCGCCAGCGGCAACGACCCCAATGGCGGTCAGATGTTACAGAGCGTCTTCAAGATCGGCTTCTTCCTGGTACTGTGGTTTGTGGTGGGTATCTTTGCCATCCCCTGGTTCCTGCGCTCATCTCGTAAACTGATCAACAACGAGACGCTGCTCATCGTGTCACTGGGCTTATGCTGCGGAATGGCTGTCTTTTCCACAAAAGTGGGATTCAGCAGTGCCTTCGGTGCATTTGTGATGGGTAGCATCCTGGCAGAGACCATAGAGGCTGAGAAGATTATTCGATTAGTTGACCCTGTGAAGAACCTCTTCGGAGCGATCTTCTTCGTTTCCGTGGGTATGTTGGTAGACCCGAAGATCCTGATGGAGTATAGTATGCCGATTATCGCCCTGGTACTCACCATCCTTCTTGGACAGGCCATATTCGGCAGTTTCGCCTTCCTGATCAGCGGACAGTCGCTGAAGAGTGCCATGCAATGCGGTTTCTCGATGGCACAGATCGGTGAGTTCTCATTCATCATCGCCTCGTTAGGCTTGTCGTTGGGCGTGATCAGCAACTTCCTCTACCCCGTCGTAGTGGCAGTATCTGTCATCACCACCTTCCTGACACCTTATATGATAAAGGCCTCCATACCGGCATACAACTACCTGGAGGGCAAACTGCCCAAGTTGTGGATCAGACGACTGAACCACCTCACACTGGCGCACCCCGCCACCGGAGAGAAGAACAACTGGAAAGCCTTGCTCACCGCCATGACCATCAATACCGTGGTGTACAGCATCCTCTCGGCATCGGCCATCGCCCTGATGTTCACCGTCTTCCATCCTTTCTTACTGCGGGTGTTCCCCCACTGGGATGGCAAGTGGTATGCCAATGCCCTTACCGGGGTGCTTACCGTGATCATCATCTCTCCTTTCCTCAGGGCAATCGTGGCCAAGAAGAACCACAGCAAGGAGGCGCAGGCCCTGTGGAGTGAGAGTATGGTGAACCGACCGCTGTTCATCTTCACCGTCTTGGTGCGCATCGCCATCGCCTGCTCCTTTATCTTCTATATCTGCAACTACCTCACCAAGTTCACCAATGCCCTGATGATCACCATCGCCATTGCCGGAATGATTATCATCCTCATGTCGAGAGGACTGAAGCACCGGAGCATCCAACTGGAACGAATGTTCATCATGAACCTGCGTTCCAGGGATATCGAGGCACAGGTGAGGGGCCATAAGCGTCCGCTATACGAAGGACATCTCCTTGACCGAGATATCCATATCAGTGATGTGGAGGTGCCCGAAGATACCACATGGGCGGGAAAGACCCTGAGGGAACTCAGTCTCCGCCAGCGCTTCGGCGTGCATGTAAGCAGTATCCTGCGCGGTCGTCTACGCATCAATATCCCCAGTGGAAGGACGATCATCTTCCCCGGTGACAAGATACAGGCTATCGGCAGTGACGACCAGCTCACCAATCTGTCGAAAGCCCTGCAGCAAGAGGTGCAGCAAGACGACCCGGATATTGAGAAGCGAGAGATGCGCCTGCGCCAACTGATCATCAAGAACGACAGTCCGCTGCTTGGCAAGACCTTGAAAACCAGTGGCATCCGCGACAAGTTCAACTGTATGGTGGTAGGCTTTGAGGAAGGAGAAGAGAACCTCTCGCAGCCCGATCCCGATCATGTATTTGTGAGAGGCGACGTCATCTGGGTGGTAGGCGAAGAAGAGTCGATCAAGAATCTGATTAACGACAACAAACAATAAAATGGAAAATATTACAAAGATTGTCCTCACAGGCGGTCCCTGCGCGGGCAAGACAACAGCCTTAGTGCGTATCATCGAGCATTTCACCGGTTTGGGTTACCAGGTGTTTACCTTGCCCGAGACCCCCACGATGTTTACCCAGGCAGGAATCAATTTCCTCACGAAGAACAGACAGTTACATTACGAATCGGAGAAAGCCCTGCTCAGGATACAACTGCAGTTGGAGGACCGTTTCGCTGAGATAGCCACGAAATCCGAGAAGCCGGTGCTCATCGTTTGCGACAGGGGCACCATGGACATCTCCTGCTACCTCTCTGAGGAAGCCTGGGAGGCCATCATGATAGAGACCGGCGTGAACGTCATCGGACTGCGTGACTCCCGTTATGACGCTGTACTCCACCTGGTGACAGCCGCCAACGGAGCAGAGGAGTTCTATACCCTGAGCAATAACTCCGCCCGCTCGGAAACACCACAACAGGCCAGATGGCTCGACCGTGCAGTCATCAACGCATGGACAGGTCATCCACACCTGAGAATCATCAACAACACCGTTGACTTCGAGGAGAAGATCCGTCGGGTGATCGCAGAGATCTCACGTATCATCGGTGCACCCACCCCCGTAGAGGCAGAGCGCAAATATATCGTTGAGGTGACAGGTGACATCCCCGGAGCTATCGAGAACGAGATTATCCAGACTTACCTGGTGTCTGAGCCTGATCAGGAGATCCGTCTGCGCAAGCGCGGCTCGCAGGGTAACTTCGTCTATTTCCAGACCGTCAAGAAGTCAACCGCCAACCCCGATGAACAGATCGAGACAGAGCGCCAGATCAGTCCGCGGCAGTACGTCATGCTACTGCAGCAGGCCGATCCCAACCGCAAACCGATCCATAAGATCCGCAAGAACTTCGTGTGGGAGAAACAATACTTCGAGTTGGACACCTATCTGGAGCCAGCCATCGGACTGAACATCTTAGAGATAGAAGGTGTGAAGGAGCATGAGGACATCGTATTCCCTCCGTTCATCAAAATCATCGAGGATGTGACGGGCAAAGAGGAATACTTCAACTACAACATGGCTAAACTCTAATACCAACGAATCGCATTGGTATAACCACTACGCTTATCGTATTTCAATGCATCGGTAAGCGTAGAGGCATTACAACGGAAACTGAAGTTGTATGACGTATGGGGTGCGAGCACCACTGAACAACTCATATTGAAGCAATGCAGGTCACGGCTCAATGAGGCTGTGGTCATACTGAGTTCGTGAGCATTGAAGTCGTAACCACTGGTGAAGTTGATGTTCCATCCCTCACTCAGACGGATATTACCGCTGAAGTTCAGGTTTTGTGAGAACTTATACGGATAGCGCATATGCTTGGTATTGAACTCCCCACCTGTATTCTCACGCATGGAGATACCATAACCGATAGAGAGCGACCAAGGCATGGAGAAACGCATATAGCCATCAGCATCGGTCTCTGCCATGTCACCCTTACCTTCTGCACCGTGCTTACCACGCTCCATCACATCGTCGATATTGGTATCTACGCCCGTGTCGTAGTCGTCATCATCTTCTTCTTTTTTATTCTTGTCATCATCCTTATCGTCGCCGCCTCCAAACCATTTCTTCAGCTTGCTGGGGTCAATGGTCACTGAGAACTGCTGCGACATACCCTGGAAACGACCGAAGCGGCCTTTGCTATACTCCGTATGGTTGCCTATATAGGGTTTGCCGTTATCATCCAGCTCATAGGCATAGGTGGCGAAGGAGGCACTGAGGTTGAAGGTGTAACTCTTCCACCACTTCAGTCGCAGACGCATCGACAGGTCGCTCCACGGACGATCCTTCGACGACATATTATACGACATGCTGGCACCCAACTCATCGATGATGCTGATCTTCTTGAAGCCTGTGGAGTCATCCTCCGACTTAATCTTCATCTCGATATTATTGCTGACATCAAACGAGATACTTCCTGTCTTTCCTTTGCCCGGCGGAGTGAAGAGACCATTGCTGAAAGGAGAGTATTCCACCAGCGACACATCACCATTCTCATCCGTACGCTGGTAGGTCTGATAATATCCATAGCGGGCACTTCCGAAATCCGGCGCATAACTGAATCCTATCTGCGGTGTGAAGACGTGACGGATAGCCTGGATCTTGTCGCCGAACAACTTCCGGTTGGGTATCCACATACCATACAACTTGGTGTTGGCTGTCAAAGAGAGGTTCCAGTTGTACACATTATAGAAACCGTAGGTCGTATCGGCCCGCTCCACCTGGTTCTCCTCATCCCAGGATTTCGACACCTTGTCGGTATACATCCTGTCGGTGAAGTTGAACGACGGTGTCACATTGATATAGTCGAACAGGGTGAAGTTAGCATTGATAGGAATAGTATGCTGGGCACCTTTCTTCCAGTCCTTCAACAGGTTTGACTTCATAAACTGGTCTTCCTTGGTATGGATCGAGTTAGAGAACTGACCGGTGTACCTCACCTGAATCTTCTCATACCATCTCTCTGCTCCGACGGCATGCTTGCGCTTGAAGGGGCGGAACGGCGAGATGGAGATATTCAGGTCGGGCAATGTCACGTTTACCGACGAGTCACGCATATTCTGGTTGATGTTTGCCGTGGCATTCAGTGACATGCCGATGCTGGAGAAGGTCGTACTATAGTTAATAGAAGAGGTACGCGTACTCTGCGTCATGCTCTGCGGGTTGTACAGACTCGTCAGGTTGTTACGCTCAAAATTGCTGGTGGCAAAGTTGACACTGGCCGACAAGGAACTGTAGGGATTGGCCTTCGAGTCCTGACGGTGACTCCACTGCAACTTGAAACTCTCGCTCTCCAAGTAGTCGGGCATGCCCTTCTCGCCATTCTTTGTATTCTGATAGCTGAACAGGAAACTACCGCTGTACTTGTATCTCTTTCGGTAGTTGCTGGCGGCACTGATACCCCACGACCCCTTGGTATAGATCTCTCCCAGCAGCTTCAGATCCCATTTGTCGTTGATCGCGAAATAATAACCGCCATCACGCAGGTAGAAACCGCGGGTACTCTCATCACCATAGCTCGGCATGATAAATCCACTGCTGTAGCTCTTGGTGAAAGGGAAGAAACCGTAGGGGATGGCCAGGGGCAGCGGCACGTCGCATACCACGAGATAGGCCGGTCCGAACACCACATCCTTTCCGGGACGCACCTTGGCACGCGATAGTGAGATATAGAAATCGGGATGATCGGCATCACAGGTGGTGTAAGTACCGTGCTCTAAATAGAACTCACCCGTATCGGTTCGCTTGGATCGTTTACTGAACAAGAATCCATCCTCTTGCTCAGTACGGACATTTTGTATGATACCCTTCTTCGACTTGAAATTGAATTTGATGGTATCGTTCTCATACTTATCCTGCCCCATCACGAAGATCGGCTTACCACCTATCTCAGTATTCGTGGAGTCGGTATAGGCACCTGTGGCATAGACCGTGCTACTATCCATATTGATGCGCATGCGCTCACTCTCCAGGTTCATGTTCTGGTAATCCACCTTGGCCTGTCCATACAGGTAGGCCATCTTCTTGGTGGCGTCGTATACCAAGGAGTCGGCAGCGGAATATTTAACGGGCGATTCTACGCCATTCTTTTTCTTCTTGTTGATACTGTCCAGACGGATGGAGTCGTCGATGGCCTTGTTGTGTCGGTAGACAGCCAACTGCAGGGAGTCCATCTTCGTGGTGTCGGGCTCGTCAGATACCGGTTTTTCTGACAGGGCCTTATCTAAGGTATCTCTTGAGGATGTATCCTTCAGCGCTACGGTGTCTTTCGCCTGCTGCGCCTTGCTCTTGCGCTGGAACACAGGCATGCGGGTATCTGCCATCGCGAAAACGAAGACAAACAGTAGGATGATTATGGTCGTTTTTTTCCTCATCAGCCGACAAAGGTACAAAGAATTATTGATATTAAGCGAACGAAGGACAAGAATTAACGAAATTAATGCTTATTTCGATATTTATTGAAGTTTTGTTGTCGGTAAATCATTAAGTCAAACAGCGATTAGTTTTTGTGCATACTTTCGTAGCGGAAGCGATAGAGAATTTATTCTCATATGGCCGAGCGCCGCTAAAGGTTATATGAAACTTTTGCAAAGATACAAAATAAAAGGGCCTTTGTCAAGAGCAAAATCGAGGAAAATGCACTTTTTGTCGTAACCTACTAAATATCTGCAGATTACGGCGAAAAATTATTTTTATATCCCTCATCACCGGGCCTGTTGTACTCATCGCTGGCCTCCTATCCTCATCCCGGGCTTGTTGTCCTTGTCGCCAGCCTATTGTCCTCATCCCGGGCTTGTTGTCCTCATCCCGGGCTTGTTGTCCTCATCCCGGCCACCGAGCCGGGATCTCCTGCGATACTCTCTGAACTTGACCCAGTGATTTAATTCTTTCTCTCAGAATCATAAGGGTATCACAGGCCCGGCCCGTGAGCCTCAATGGCCCGGCCCCTGATACTTGTAGGCCCGGCCCGTGATAGGGACACGGTCGCTATTGCTGAAGGCATAACATCATCTTGATAATTGGCACCCTGAGAGCACGATGTTATTCTGCGATTAATATCCACGAAAGGCTACACTCGGGGACTGGCTCTTTGATGTGCCTGTCCCCGTCATGCTGCAGGGACTCTAAGTTTGTGCACTCTATAAAATAAGAGTGAAGAATTTGCTTAATCGCGGCCGAATCCTTACCTTTGTTGTCAGAAGGAG
>CADBSW010000079.1 GCA_902797505.1 uncultured Prevotellaceae bacterium
GAAGAAGGAGTTCGACGATATCTATGTTACTATTATTTATTATGACTATAATTATTATGATTATAATAAATAATTAACTGATAATATACAATCGCTATAACTGTTAAATAAACACAAAAACAGATAGTTATATTTTTTATTATAAATATAATAATTATATTTGCAATAAATTTATGAATGTATGAGTGACTTATATCCAAGGAATCCTTTTGTGGTAGGTAAATATGTTTCAGACAACTATTTCTGCGACAGGGTAAAAGAAACGGAGTTTCTTCGAAAGCAGATACTGAATGGCCGTGACGTAGCCCTGATCTCTCCCCGACGTATGGGTAAGTCAGGGTTGATACAACATTTTTTCAATCAATCTTCCATCAGGGAAGAATACTATGTGTTTTTTGTTGATATCTACTCAACCACATCATTGGCAGAGTTTGTTTATCTTTTTGGAAAGGAGATTTATGAGCAGCTAAAACCACAAAAGACTCAATGGAAAGAGAAATTCTTCCAGGTTATTTCTTCTTTTCGTGTTGGTTTTAAGCTGGATGCTATGAGTGGTGCTCCATCGTTTGACCTTGGACTTGGTGATATCCATGCTCCCCAATCTACATTAGACGAAATTTTTAACTATATTGATGAGGCTGATAAACCTTGTATTATCGCAATAGATGAATTTCAGCAGATTGGTGAATACCCTGAGAAGAATGTAGAGGCATTGTTGCGTACCCAAATTCAGAGATGTAAGAAAGCACAATTTATTTTCTCTGGAAGTAAGCGACATTTGATGAATAATATGTTTAATTCCCCGTCTAAACCGTTTTATCAGAGTGTTATCAGTATGGGACTTGATCCCATACCTATGGACGAATATGCAAAATTCGCCTTGAGGATGTTTGAGCAGCGAGGGAAAGGTCTGGATGTGGATATCGTCAATGCCGTTTGGAGACAATTTGATGGGTATACATGGTATGTGCAGATGGTAATGAATGAACTTTTCTCTATGACGGAGAAAGGTTCTCAATGTGACAAAACGATGATAGCTGATGCTTATGCTAATATTATCCATGTTCAAGAGAGCAGTTACAAAAACATCCTATCTCAGTTGGCTCCCAGACAGAAAGTGGTGTTACAGGCTATTGCCAAGGAAGGAAACGCATGTAATATAACATCGGCAAAATTCATAGGTAAATATAATTTAGGCACAGCCAGTTCTGTACAGGCAGCTGTAAAATCTCTCGTGAACAATGATCTTATCACCGTTGAGAATGGCATTTATCGTGTAAGTGATTATTTCTTCTCAACGTGGCTGGCCAAGGATTATTGAATCCTTACCATCAAGATATTGTCATGTGGGGAAAAACAGGCAAACCGGATCAACCTATATCACAAATAAGGCTGAAAGTAGTCAACTAAAATCGTTAAACTACAATAATAGCTAGGAGTCCGGAGCTCCGGACTCCCAGTCCAAGTACTCCGGACTCCCAGTCCGGTGTACTTGGACTCTTAGTTTTAGTACATAGGACTCCCAGTTTTAGTACATAGGACTCTCAGTTTTATGTATCCGGACTCCCAGTTTTAGTACTTAAAACTCTCAGTTTTATGTATCAGGACTCTTATCGGTAATTATTAAATCTTGTGCGTATGATGATCGTCGTCATCGAACAAGATTGCTTAAGAATCAGCGACAATAACCTGGGATTAACTTTTTTTAAATTGTCGGACGTTTTGCTTTTTGCAAATTATGGTATATTTGCATAACCTTTGTTAAGAATGTTCATCATTTTAGGAATATGGAGACAGGAGCATTTCGTGAAATAACGCCTTTACAGGAGAACGACTTCATGTATGTGGCCGACCGCCGGAAGAAGGAGTTCGACTATCCGATCCACTACCATGAGACCATGGAGTTGAACTTCGTGGAGAATGCGAAGGGTAGTAGGAGAATCGTCGGTGACTCGAGTGAGCTCGTCGGCGATTACGATCTGGTGCTTATCACCAGCAGCGATCTGGAGCATGTATGGGAGCAATACGAATGCAAGAGTGAGGATATCCACGAGGTGACGGTGCAGTTTTATATTGATTTCGAGAATGAGCATACGCCTTTCCATACGAATCCCTACAAGTCGATCTATGAGATGATGATGCGTGCCAAGTGCGGTTTGGCCTTCCCACAACAAGCGATCATGACCGTTTATCCTCGTATAACCGGACTGTCGAAGATCAAGGAGAGTTTCTTGATGGCACAGGAGTTATTCATGATTCTCTACGAACTGTCGAAGTTTGATGATGCCCGTCAGTTGTCATCCTCTTCTTTCGCCAAGGTGCATGTAGAGAGCGACTCTCGCAGGGTGCTGAAAGTGAAGAACTTCATTGATACTCATTACCATGAGGATATCCGACTGGCGCAGTTGGCTGATATGGTGGGCATGACACCCTCTGCCTTCAGCAGGTTTTTTAAGTTGCGTACGGGTAAGAACGTGGCGGAATACATCGTCGATGTGCGGTTAGGGTATGCTACCCGTCGGTTGGTGGATACGACCGACTCTGTATCAGAGATCAGCTATTACTGTGGATTTAACACGCTGAGCAACTTCAATCGTCTGTTCAGAAAACGCAAAGGATGTAGTCCTACGGAGTTCCGCGACTACTACATGAAGACGAAAATTATCGTCTGACAGGTAGCTTTTTAGGACTCGGGCATATCATTTTAGGATCTTATGTCAAAAAAGTGTCGGTATTCGTCAATAAACGAATATCCGACTTAATGATATTTCTATATTTTTGTAACCGAAAATCTATCAATCGTGAAAATGAGAAAACTGATATTACCATTATTGTGTTTACTTGTTGCGCTGCCACAGTATGCGCAGATCAGAGGCAACAGCATCGTAGTGACCGTAGAGCCCGATCATCAGGATTGGCATTATCGGGTGGGCGAGACGGCTAAGTTTACGGTGGAGGTCCGTCGGTCGGGCACCTTAGTAAATAACGTCAGTGTGGAGTATGCCGCTGGACCGGAGATGTATCAGGATGTGAAAAAGACCGTTACCTTAAAGGATGGCACCCTCAAACTGCAGGGAAAGATGACAACTCCGGGATTCTATCGTGTGGATGTGAAAGCATCAGTGGGTGGAAAAGAGTATCGTGGCGCATGTGCCGCCGCTTTCTCACCAGAGCAGTTGAAGCCATCGACGGTAATGCCCGCCGACTTTAAGTCCTTCTGGGAGAATGCCATCAAGGAGGCCCGCTATACCGATCTCGATCCCACCAAGCGACTGCTTCCTGAGCGTTGCACAAAGGATGTGAATGTCTATGAGGTGTCTTTCCATAGTAACCGTTGGGGATCCCGTATCTACGGAATCCTTTGTGAGCCCGTGAAAGAAGGAAAATATCCGGCATTGTTGAGAGTGCCGGGAGCAGGCGTGAGACCTTACGCAGGAGATGTGTGGACAGCTGCTCAGGGCGTCATCACCTTGGAAGTAGGTATTCATGGCGTTCCCGTTACGATGGAGCAGAAGGTGTATGACAACCTGGCTGCCGGAGCCCTGAACTGTTATTGGAACTATGGCATGGACAATCGTGACATGAGTTATTACAAACGGGTGGTGACCGGATGTATCAGGGCCCTCGACTATATCGAGCAATATACCGCATGGAATGGTAAGGAGATGGGTGTGACAGGAAGTAGTCAGGGAGGATTCCTCACCTTGGCCGTTGCAGGACTCGACAAGCGTATCACCTGTTATGCTCCGGTGCATGCCGCCATGTGTGACCATACTAATTCTCTGAAAAACAAAGCCTGCGGATGGCCACATTATTTCTATTATAATGAGGCCGTCAAGAAAATGAAGAACCCTGATGAGAATCCACAGGTCGTCACCTCACGCTATTATGACGGCGTGAATTTCGCCCGACTGATCACCGACCAACAGAAGGGATGGTTCTCTTTCGGTTATTGCGATGATGTGGTGCCCCCCACAACAACATGGTCTACCTATAACATTGTGACGGGGCCAAAGGAGATTTCTCCCTATCAGGCTACTTGGCATTTCTGGTTCCAGGAACAGTGGGATGAATGGGAAAACTGGTTGTTGAAGCAACTGGGAGTCAGGAAGTAGTTTAGAGTGTAGAGTGCAGAGTTTAGAGTGTAGAGTTTTGGGACATTTAATTTTAGGAGTTTTGAAAAAGATATTTTTATTTGCCTTTGCAACGATCATGATTACTGCTTGTGCCACGAAGAAGGATGCCAATGATGGAAAGACCATTGCTAATCAGTTGGAGGAGCGCCTTGCCTCCTTGCAACAGAAAGGATATATGGCTGGTCATCAGGATGATCCCTTCTATGGTGTAACCTGGGAATGGGAATATGGTAGGAGTGATGTGAAGGATGTCACCGGTGATTATCCCGCAGTGATGGGATTCGATCTTGGCGGCATAGAGAAGGGTGATGAGAAAAACCTCGACAGTGTGCCGTTTATGCGTATCCGTGAACAACTGTTGGCCCACGTGGCACGTGGTGGTATCGTAACACTGAGTTGGCATCCCCGTAACCCGCTTACCGGCGGCAATGCCTGGGATGTCAACGATACCACCGTCGTGAGAAGTATTCTGCCAAATGGAGAGAAGCACGAATTGTTCCAGACATGGATGAAAAGGGTAGCCGACTTCATCGAAACACTGAAAACAGATGAGGGTGTTCGGGTGCCGGTCATTTTCCGTCCTTGGCATGAGAACAACGGTTCTTGGTTTTGGTGGGGACAGAAATTGTGTTCTGATGAGGAATTCCACGGATTATGGAACATGCTGCAAGACTATATGAATGATCGAGGATTCAGCAACCTGCTCTGGAGTTATTCGCCCAACCTTGACGGACAGTGGACAACAGAACGTTTCTTGGCACGTTATCCCGGCGACGACCGTGTGACACTCATTGGAGAAGATGCTTACCAGTGGGGTACAGAGGAGGAGTTCCGGACAGGTGTGACTGCCGATCTGGATTTCCTCAGTGCATTTGCCAAGGAACATGGCAAACTGTTGGCCATGACGGAGTGCGGTTATAAGAACATGCCGGAAGCCGATTGGTGGACACGGGTGCTGAAACCGTTGATGGATAAATACCCCATCTGCTATTTCCTCTTGTGGAGAAACTATAAGAAAGAGTATTTCGGTCCGTCACCCAGTTTGCCCTGCGGTGAAGACTATAAGAAACTCTACGAGGCAGAAAACACATTATTCTTGAATGATATAAGATAATTCAACTTTCTGAAGAAGTTAAGAAGTTAAAGAAGTTAAGCCATATGTTTTGTGATACTCAATACTAACAAAAAGGTAATGGCTTAACTACTGTCCGCAGGACGAGCGAAGCGATAACTACTTAACTACAAAGACGTTGAGCGAATGCGAAACTTGAATAAAATAAGTATATGGAAGATTTTGCAACAAGAGTGAAAGCCCTGCGCGAGCATCATGAGCAACTGTTGAGTCGTAAGAACCAGCCGTTGGAGTGGGGGAATGGTATTTACGAGAAATACCAATATCCGATTCTTACGGCCGAGCATACTCCTTTAGAGTGGAAGTACGACTTCAATGAGCATGACAACCCCTATCTAATGCAGCGTATCATGATGAACGCCACCCTGAATAGTGGGGCCATCAAGTGGAATGACAAATATGTATTGGTAGTACGTGTGGAGGGTGCTGACCGTAAGTCGTTCTTCGCCGTGGCAGAGAGTCCTAACGGAATAGACAATTTCCGTTTCTGGAAGGAACCCATTACCATGCCCGATAGCGAAGACCCCACCACCAATATCTACGACATGCGTATCACAAAGCATGAGGATGGATGGATCTATGGCGTGTTCTGTGCAGAGCGCCATGACCCCTCACAGCCAAATAATCTCAGTGCAGCAACCGCCACAGCAGCCATCGCACGTACGAAGGACCTCATCAACTGGGAGCGTCTGCCAGACCTGAAGGCAAAGAGTCAGCAGCGTAATGTGGTACTCCATCCGGAGTTTGTGGATGGAAAGTATGCCTTCTATACCCGTCCGCAAGATGGATTCATCGACACAGGAAGTGGCGGTGGTATCGGTTGGGCGCTTGTCGACGACATCACGCATGCCGAGATCAAGGAAGAGAAAATCATCAATGCCCGTCACTATCACACCATCTGTGAAGTGAAGAACGGTGAAGGACCGCATCCCATCAAGACACCAAAGGGATGGCTCCATCTGGCACATGGCGTACGAGGCACAGCCGACGGTCTGCGCTATGTATTATATATGTATATGACATCGCTGGAGGATCCTACTCAGGTTATCGCACAACCGGGCGGGTACTTTCTGGTGCCGGAAGGTGACGAATACCTGGGTGATGTGATGAATGTAGCCTTTGCTAACGGTTGGATTGCCGATGAGGATGGTAAGGTGTTTATCTACTATGCCTCTGCCGATACCCGTATGCATGTGGCTACCTCTACCATCGATAAACTGGTGGACTATTGCATGAATACTCCTGAGGACGGTCTGACGACAACGGCTTCTGTGGAGACCATCAAAAAGTTAATTAAAAAGAACACACTATAATGGCTACTTTAAAAGAAAAATTCGGCTACGCACTTGGTGATGCCGCAGCAGGAGGTATCACATGGAAGATTATGTCTATTGCCTTCCCCCTCTTCTTCACCAATGTCTTCGGCCTTACCTTTGCTGATGCGGCTACCCTGATGCTTATCGCACGTATGTTTGACGTGGTGACAGACCCCCTGATGGGAGCACTGGCAGACCGCACTCAGAGTCGATGGGGTACCTACAGACCCTGGCTTATCTTCGGAGCTGTGCCTTTAGGACTGATCTTCGCACTGCTTCTTTATACGCCCGACTTCGGACCTGTGGGCAAACGGATATGGGCATACTCCCTCTATCTGTTGATGATGGCGACATATACAGCAGTGAACGTGCCGTACGGTTCACTATTAGGTGTGATGACCGATGATGACAACGAGAAGAACCAGTTCTCTTCTTTCCGTATGGTGGGAGCCTATGCCATGGGTTTCATCACCTTGTTGTCATTCCCTTACCTGCAGAAGCTCGTGGGAGGAACCGAGCAGCATCAGTATGCCGTGCTTGGAGCCTTCTTCGGAATACTGGCTACCTTAGGCACTTTGGCTTGCGGACTGTTGACTAAAGAGCGCCTCAAACCGGTAAGAGCAGAGAAATTCTCATTCAAGCCCTTTGCTGATCTTTTCCGTAACAAACCATGGATTATCCTGACACTCATCGGTGTATGTACGAATTTCTTCAATGGTTTCCGTTATGCGGTGGCCGGTTATCTGTTTGAGTATTGTCTCAAGGGATATGTGACCATCAGCGGATTCATCATCAACTATACCGTGTTCATGACCTTCGGAGAACTCACCTGTATGATCTTTGGTGGTCTGTCACCGAAGTTTACAGAGTGGATCGGATCGAAACGTATGGCTTTTATGGCGGCTGCCCTTATCTGTGTGGTATTCTCCGTAGGCTTCTTCTTCGTCCCCATGGATCCCGCATATATTTGGGTGATGGTATTGCTGGTCATTCTTACCTCTATCGGAATCGGAATCTTCTCACCCCTGCTATGGTCGATGTATGCCGACGTGGCTGACTATGCTACGGAGAAGAACGGAACATCATCGACAGGTCTTATCTTCTCTTCAGGAACCATGGCACAGAAGTTTGGCACTGCCATCAGTGGTTCGCTCGTGGCTTTGTTCCTCGGGTTGGCAGGAGCACGTATGTTGACCGACGAAATGGGTAATACCAGTGTGGATCCCGCATCGATTACCGACTCTGTGCTCTCGATGGTATGGAATCTCTTCTCTCTCTTCCCCGCTATTATTGCTGCGTTGATTATTGTGCTTACTTATTTCTATCCGATTAAGAAATGATAGGGAATCAGAAAAGAGACTCTCATATTGTAGCAACCATGAAAATGGAGATGCAGGATGTGTTGGAAAACAACATCCTGCGTTTCTGGCTTGATAAGATGCAGGATGATGAGAACGGCGGCTTCTATGGTCAGATGACTGGCCGTGGACAACTCATCAAGGAGGCTGACAAGGGGGCTATCCTTAATGCAAGGATCCTCTGGTCGTTCTCGGCTGCCTACCGTGTGTTGGGAGAAAAGGAGTATTTGGAGGCTGCTACATGGGCGAAAGAATACTTCATCAGTCATTTTATTGACCATGAATATGGCGGTGTCTTCTGGAGTCTGGACTATAAGGGACAACCTAAAGATACGAAGAAGCAGTTCTATGCGATTGGTTTTGCCATCTACGGACTCAGTGAGTATGCGCGTGCTACGGGTGATCATGAGGCACTCGACTATGCAATACAACTCTATGAGAACATAGAGGAGCATGCCTTGGATCACGTTTATAATGGTTATATAGAGGCATGTACCCGTGAGTGGGGCGTGATGGAGGATATGCGTCTGTCGGACCTTGATGCCAACTACCCCAAGTCGCAGAATACGCATCTGCATATCATCGAGCCTTACACCAACCTCTACCGGTGTATGAGAGAGTTCCAGGCTGCCCAGTCGTGTAATTATGTTCCTGCTATTGGTGCTGTCCTTCCCGTTGCCATTACCGTTCCACAGGAAACGTTTGTCAGGGTAGAGGCTTCGTTGCGTAATCTGATCCATATATTCACCGACCATATCCTTAATCCCGCTACTCATCATCTTGACCTTTTCTTTGAGATGGACTGGACACGAGGTGCCGGACATCTGGAGAGTTACGGACATGACATCGAGTGTTCTTGGCTGATGCATGAGGCAGCACTCGTCTTAGGCGACAAAGATATATTAAATAAGGTGGAGCCTATCGTGCGAGAGGTGGCAAAAGCCTCTGAGAAAGGACTGAACCCTGATGGCTCGATGATCCATGAGGCTAATCTGGATGCAGGAACCGTTGATGACGATCTGCACTGGTGGGTACAGGCAGAGAACGTGGTGGGATGGATGAATATCTATCAGTATTTCGGCGATGAGGATGCCTTGCAGAAGGCTCTTCGTGGTTGGGATTACATCAAACAGAACCTGATTGACAAAGAGCATGGCGAATGGTATTGGAGTCGTCATAAGGACGGTTCACTGAATCTGGACGATGACCATGCCGGATTCTGGAAATGTCCGTATCATAACAGTCGTATGTGTATGGAGATCTTAGAGAGATTTGTTTAATTATTTATTACCTTATTATATATGTATAGGAAAACATTGATGATGGGAGTGATGCTGCTCCTCGGTTATATGGCAACTTATGCATGGCAGGGTGAAGTGGTTGTCGAGACCCCCAATACCCAACTGCTGCTTACGGCTTATGAAGGTAGTGACCTGCGACAGTCATACTATGGTGACAAGAGCGCGACCATCCAACAGTTGCGTGATGCCGGCAGTGATCTGAACTTCCATGCTTTGCCAGCCTTCGGTACTGTCGATGCCGTTCATGTGCCGGCATTTCAGGTGCAGCATGCAGATGGTGACCTGAATGTAGAACTGACGGTTACCGGTTATGAGGTGAAGGATGAGGCTCGTGCCAAACTTCACATCTTCACCATGAAGGATAAACTGATGCCTGTAACCGTGAAGGTATATTATAAGGCATACAAGAACGTGGATGTCATTGAGACATGGACGGAGATCGTCCACCAGGAGAAAAAGGCTATTACCTTGAAGCGTTTTGATTCCGGACATCTTACCCTGCGACAGGGTGATGTGTGGATCACACACCTGCATGGTAACTGGGCAGCAGAGGCAGAGCCAACCATGGAACCGCTGACATTGGGCATGAAGACGATACGTAACAGTGACGGTGCGCGTAATTCGCATCTGGATGCACCGGAGATCATGCTGTCGCTTGATGGTAAACCGCAGGAACATACAGGACGTACCATCGGACTGGCACTCTGTTGGAGTGGTAACTTCGAACTGCGTGTCAATACCCTCAGTCATAAGGAACATCATGTCTATGCAGGCATAGACCCACTGTCGTCGGAATATGTGCTCGAACCGAAAGAGGTATTCGAGACACCGCATCTGGCCTTGGCCTATAGTCATGATGGTATGGGTGGTGTGAGTCGTATCTTCCACAATTGGGCACGTAAAGAGGGAATGCTGCACAGAGGAATGAAGACCGGTGATATCCTGCTCAACTCCTGGGAAGGTATCTATCTGGACATCACGGAAGAGAAGATCATCAAGATGATGGATGATATCGCTGCGTTCGGTGGTGAGTTGTTCGTGATGGATGACGGATGGTTTGGTGATAAATACCCCCGTAAGAAAGATGACTCTTCTTTAGGCGACTGGGTGGTAGACAAAAATAAACTGCCCAATGGCATCAAGGCACTTACCGATGCCGCCCGCCAACGGAAAATTAAGTTCGGCATCTGGATAGAACCAGAGATGACCAACACCACCAGTGAACTGTATGAAAAGCATCCCGACTGGGTACTGCAGACAAAGGGAAGACAACTGAAGCTAGGTCGTGGAGGTACGCAGATCGTACTCGACATGGCTAATCCCAAGGTGCAGGACTTTGTCTTCAAGGTCGTTGATGACCTGATGACACAATATCCCGAGATATCCTATATCAAGTGGGATGCCAATGCCAGTATACAGAACTACGGTTCGCTGTATCTCCCAAAGTCCAAGCAGAATAACCTTTCTATCGAGTATCATCGCGGTCTTATCAAGACCCTAAAGCGTATCCGGGAGAAATATCCCGACCTCGTTATTCAGGATTGTGCTTCGGGTGGCGGACGTGCCAACTACGGACTGCTGCCCTATTTCGATGAGTTCTGGGTGAGTGACAATACAGATGCCCTTCAAAGGGTGTATATACAATATGGCACCAGCTTGTTCTTCCCTGCCAATGCCATGGCACAGCATATCAACCATGTGCCTTATTGGAATACCGGTTTACGTGTCATTCCTGTTAAGTTCCGTTGTGACGTGGCCATGAGCGGTCGGTTAGGCATCGAACTGCAACCTAAGGATATGACAGACGAGGAGCGTCAGCAGTGTACGACATGCTTTGCCGACTACAAGCGTCTGCGCCCCATTGTTCAGACGGGTAATCTCTATCGCCTTATCTCTCCTTATGAGAACAAGGGAGTATCGAGTCTGATGTATGTTGATGATCCCAAGGATCAGGCCGTGCTGTTTGTGTATAAGATAGTCAACTACTGTGATCAGCCACTGCCCCGACTTCGACTTGCAGGACTCAACCCTGAGAAGACCTATACGCTTCATGAGCGGAATATCAGGGTTAATCAAAAGGCTTGTTCCCTTGATGGGAAACAGTTTACCGGTCGGTTCTTGATGGATGTTGGTATAGAAATACCTCTTTGGGAGGATTATGCATCACGTGTTTTTGAAATTAAATAGCAATTTATCAAAAAAGTGTCAGTAATTAATATATAAATGTAATTGTGATAATAAATAAATCACTAATTTTACCCCGTGAAAACAACTATTACCAAGAAACAATATTATTAATCAATAATTCTAACAACAGACCCTATGAAGTTTAATTGCAGAAAAACAACCATGTTGGCGGCATTGTGCTTGGTCATGATGCTGAGCTTTTCGCCGCAGGTTCTTGCTGTGACGGGGGAGGGCATGAGTCCGTTACCTAATGATGTACAGCAGGAAAAGAAAATCACAGGTGTTGTCAGCGATGCCATGGGACCGGTTATCGGTGCAAGTGTTGTCGTGAAGGGTACGTCGAACGGTGTGGCCACCGACTTTGACGGAAAATTCACGCTCAGCGTCAGTCCGGGTGCTACCATCGTTGTCAGTTACATCGGCTACATTTCAAAGGAAGTGAAGATTGGCAGTGACAATCACTATGAGATCTTTATCGAAGAGGATAAGAAAGTACTCGATGAAGTGGTGGTCGTAGGTTATGGTACCATGAAGAAGAGTGATATCTCAGGATCCAGCGTCTCCTTAGGTGAGAATGCCATGAAGGGTTCTATCATCACCTCTCTTGATCAGTCGCTTCAAGGTCGTGCCGCTGGTGTGTCAGCCGTCTCGACGTCAGGAGCTCCTGGTTCAGCCTCTTCTATTCGTGTTCGTGGTCAAGCCACCATCAACTCTAATGCAGAACCTCTGTATGTAATCGACGGTGTGATCGTACAGTCGGGAAGTACCAGTGGTCAAGGATTGGGCTTTGGTAGCAGACTTGATAACGGTAGTGCTTCATCTGTATCTCCACTGTCAACCATCAACCCCGCTGATATCGTCAGTATGGAGATCTTGAAAGATGCTTCTGCCACAGCTATCTATGGTGCGCAAGGTGCTAATGGTGTCGTGTTGATCACCACCAAGCATGGTAAGGCAGGAGAGGCAAAGTTCTCTTATGACGGTATGACAGCATGGAGCCGTCAGACCAAGCGTCTTGACATGATGAATCTGCGTGAGTTCGCCGATTATTATAATGACTTCGTTAAGTATGGTATCGGTGGACTGAAAGAAGATCCTTACTATAGTGATATCTCTCTCTTAGGTAAGGGTACCAACTGGCAGGATGCCATCTTCCAGACAGCTTTCCAACACCAGCATCAGATTTCCGCACAAGGTGGTACTGATGCTATCAAGTATTATGTGTCTGCAGGTTATATGGATCAGGAAGGTACGATCATCGGATCAAACTTCAACCGTTTGTCCATACGTACCAATCTGGATGCTCAGTTGAAGAAATGGCTGAAACTGGGATTGAACGCCACTTTCTCCGATTCTAACGATGACTTGAAACTGACAGATGGTGCAGAGGGTATCGTGAACTTCGCTCTGACATCTATTCCTGAGGCACCTATCTATGATATTACCGGTGGCTATGCTTCTTTCGCACGTGCGAACTATAGCATTCATAATCCTATCGCCAAGGCCATGGAGCAGAGCAATAAGCTTAACCGTAAAAAACTCTCAGGAAATATCTTCGCTGATATCACTCCTCTGAAGAACCTGATATGGCATGCTGAGTTAGGATACGATATCAGTTACAGCAAGGCTGAGGGATTCTACAATACGATCGATATGCCCAACTGGAAGGAGACTAACGAGAGTACTTGGCAGAAGAACAACAGCACCTACTGGCAGTTGAAGAACTATGTTACCTATAGCAATACCTTCGCAGAGAAACATTCTATGACAGCGATGGTAGGACAGGAATGCTGGGAAAGCAAATGGGATTACGAGCGCGTGGCAAACAGCAACCTGCCATCTGATGCCGTTCATAATCCTAAACTCGGTCAGAACACGCCCAATATCAACTTAGGTTATGGAAGCAGTGCCATGGCTTCATTCTTCACCCGTTGGACATACAGCTATGACAATCGCTATAATGCTACCTATACCTATCGTTATGATGGTAGTTCCAATTTCGGACCCAACAAGCGGTGGGCAGGTTTCCACTCTTTGGCAGCCAGCTGGCGTTTCACCAATGAGAAGTTCTTCGAGCAGTCTGCCTTAGGTAAGATTATCAGCAACGGTAAGTTGCGTGTTGGTTGGGGACAGACGGGTAATGCAAACATCAACTCATATGTATGGGGTGTGACGATGCAGCAGGTGTTCTCTGACTTAGGCACAGGTTACCGTCCGCAAAATATTCCTAACCTGGATGTGAAATGGGAGAAGCAAGAGCAGTTTGATGTCGGTCTCGATATCGGTTTCTTACATGATCGTATCAACTTGACTGTCGACTGGTATCAGAAAGAGTCGAAAGACATGTTGATGGAGTTGCAGATGGCCTCATACATGGGTACACAGGGTAATGATAACTCAAAACTGAAGGCACCGATGGGTAACTATGGACATATCCGCAATACGGGTCTTGAGATTACGCTCTCCACACACCCGATCGTCGGTAAGTTTGAGTGGGACAGCGAGGCACAGATCTCGTTCAATAAGAATAAGCTGATGGCCCTTAACGGAACAGCCAGTGCGGCTATTATGGGTTATGCGCAGTGGGGCTCTACCTTGGTAAGTCTTTCTGATATCGGCGAGAGCCTGTATAGCTTCTATGGTTATGTGACCGATGGAATATATAAGGATCTGGAGGATATTGAGACCTCTCCGAAACCTGTGAATTCTTATCCAACGGATGGCGTCTTCAACAGTGCACAGACCGTATGGCCTGGTGATATCAAGTACAAGGATATCAATGGTGACGGTATCATCAATGAGAACGACCGCACCAATATCGGTTCTCCGATGCCGAAGTTCACTTACGGTTGGACCAACACATTCAGATATAAGAATTTTGACCTGAGTATCTTCATCAATGGTACTTATGGTAACAAGATATTGAACCTGACCAAGCGTGGATTGACGACGATGAGCAGTGCATGGAGTAACCAGCACGTGGATGTCGCCGACCGTGCGCGACTTGAGCCTATCAACGCCGGTTCTGCTACAGATGGTACCTCTTGGTATTGGGATATTAACAATGTACGTGTGTCTAATCCCGATACGAAGACTCCAAGAGCTATTATCGGTGATCCGAACGACAACGACCGTATCAGCGACCGATATATTGAAGATGGTACTTATCTGCGTATCAAGAATATTTCTTTAGGTTATACCTTCCCCAAGAAGGTGATCTCTAAGTTGAAGCTGGATAACCTCCGTCTGTATTGCAACATCCAGAACCTGGTTACGTTTACCGGCTATTCTGGCTATGATCCTGAGATTGGTGTGAGCACTATGGGACCCAACGTATATGGCGTTGACTATGGACGTTATCCCTCACCGACTACCTATTCATTCGGAATCAATATGTCTTTCTAAAACGCTTAAATTATAAGGAATATGAAACTTTCGAATATAAAATATATTGCATTCTGCTTCATGATGGGTCTGGGACTCACCTCATGTGAGGATTTCTTGGATCGTCCGAACGAAGATGGTTACAACGACAGTAACTATTTCCAGAATGATGCTCAGACGAAAGCGAGTACAAACACACTTTACAACTCGCCTTGGTATGATTTCTTGAGCCGCGGCTATTATAAGATTCCTGAGGTGATGTCGGGTAACCTCTATATGGGAGGCAGTCCTTACCTTACCTTTACCGTCAACGGTAGTGATGATGATATCAAGTCTACATCAAAATCTCTTTGGGCTGTCAACGCTCAGGCAAACACCATCTATAACCGACTGAAGACAGCCAATGCTTCTGATGTAGTGAAGAATGCGGCGATGGGTGAGTGTCTGGCATGGAAAGCCATGGCTTACTTCTATCTCGTAAGAATCTTCGGTGATGTACCTATCGTTCATGATAATAGTTCAGAGATTGCTGCTGGTAACTATCACGATAAGGTGAAGGTGAAGAAGGCTGATGTCTATGAGTATATTGTCATGACACTGGAGAAAGCCATCGAACTGCTTCCTGAAAGCAATGATCCCGGTCGTATCGACCGTTGGGCAGCCAAGGGTCTCTTGGCAAAGGTCTATCTGACAAAGTCAGGTGTTAATGCCGGTGGTAACGGACAGCGTAATGCTGATGACTTGGCTAAGGCGGCATCGTATGCGAAGGATGTGATTCAGAATTCCGGAAAGAAACTGATGGCCAACTACGAGGATATCTTCAAGGGTGAGAACAACAAGTGTGAGGAGAGCCTCTTCGGATGGCGCTGGTCGGCAGAACAGGCTAATTACACCTGTGGTAACTGTCTGATGTCTGAGTTGGCTATGTCTGGATTCGATGAGTTCCAGAGCTGGGGTGACTGGACAGCACCTTCCACAGACTTGCAGGATGCCTTTGGTGTTTCTCCTTTGGATAATCCTGAGCAGCGCGCCGACGTGGACAAGCGCCGTAAGGCTACCATGATGATGGCTGGTGATGTATACAGCTACTGGTGGCAGGATAAGGGTGGTTTTGACTACCTCCGTTTCCTTTATGACAAGGAATATGCGCCAGGCTCTAATGACGGACTTCAGTCTGGTACCGGAGCCAATATCGCTAAGCATCAGTATGGTAACAACAGTGACCATATCAAGACATTCGGTATCAGTGCCGCAAAGCAGACCAGTTCGCTGGCTACTCACGTCTTGCGTCTTGCTGATGTGTACCTGATCTACGTTGAGGCTATGATTGGCAATAATGGTTCTACCACGGATCCCACTGCCTTGGAAGCTTTCTATGCAGTGCGTCATCGTGCGGTTTCCGGTTTTGATATGCCTACCAGCGTGACACTCGACCAAGTGCTGAAGGAGCGTCGTCTGGAGTTGGCTCTCGAGGGTGACTATTGGTTCGATCTCGTCCGTATGTCGTACTACGATGTCAATAAGGCGATCAATACCATCAAGAGTCAGCGCCGAAATTGTTATTATGGTTTGGGAGATTTGTACAAGAGCTATTATGACAGCAATCGAACCACTTGGGTGGTGGATCCTGCCAATATGTACTACGAAACGAATACGCCTGTGCCCAACGTAAATGCTTCTGTCTTTACGTTGCCCTACCCGGATGAAGACGTGGTATATAATCCTCATCTTCTTGAAGAGGCTCAGAGTGTGGATGTAAGAAGTGAATATGCATACTAATTCAAAATGACTCATAAGATGAAAATCAATAAATATTTCCTTAGTCTGACAATGGGACTGATGCTGTTGGCTACAGCATTCAGCTCTTGTGAGGACCAGCCGGACGCATTTGAGTTATCTGGAGGCACTCCGGAGATCTACTATATCCGTCCGCCCTATCTGTCACAGGCAGACTCTTTGATTACAGAAGCCAGTTTGGAGTCGATCATCTGCCTTGTCGGAAAAAACCTGACAAGCATTCAGCAGATGTATTTCAACGACCAGAAAGCGGAGTTGAATACCAGTTATATTACGGAGAATACGCTGATCGTGCGTGTGCCGGAGGGTATCCCCGGTGAGGTGAGCGACAAGATCTATATGATCAATGAAGCCAAGGATACGGTTACCTATGATTTCCATGTTATCGTTCCTCCTCCAACACTTACCACGATGTCGTGTGAGTATGCTAAGGCAGGTGAGGCCGTTACTATTTATGGTAACTACTTCATTGATGATCCAAATGTGCCACTGAAGGTTATCCTTCCTGATGGACAGGAACTGACAGAGTTCACCAGCTTCACACAGAGTACGATCTCGTTCAATATGCCAGAGTGTACAACAGAGGGAAGTATCAAGGTAGAGACTATCTACGGTGAGGCTACCTCCGCCTTCCACTATCTGGATACAAGAGGTATCTTGTTCGACTTCGATGGAAAGACCGGATTAGGCAACCATGGTTGGCACAATCGTGATATCCTCTCTGATGAGACTTCCATCATGGGCAACTTCGTTCAGTTGGGTGATGGCGCTGCTGTCATGAGCGAGGATGGTGGATGGAATGATGGTGCATTCTCCTTCGAATATTGGTGCGGTTCTTGGGATACTCCACAGAATATCACCTCTGGCGATGGTATAGCCTTGTTCAACTTAGTCGACTTCTCTGATTATGAGAATATGTCTTTGAAGTTTGAGATGAATATTCCTTCATCCAATCCTTGGAGTGCCGGTGCTATGCAGGTATGTTTCGAGGGTATTGACAAGGTAACTCTTTCCGGTAATGCTGTCACAGGTTACGATAAGGTAGCTGGTGCTAATGCCTGGGTATTCAATGGTGACGGTGGCGAGGAGTTTGCTACTTGGGGACGTGCCATGTATCGTCCTTGGACCACTACCGGCTCTTATGACACTGGTGGTAACTGGGTAACTGTTACTATTCCATTGTCAAGCTTTAATGTTGACCGTACAGGTGCAGTAACCTCTAATACTTTCAAGTCTGCTCAGGATTTCGGTAGTTTGACAATCTTTGTCCTTGGCGGTGGTGTGAATGGTACAGAGTGTACGCCAATTATCAAGATTGACAACATCCGTGTGGTACCTAACAAATAATCTTAAAGAAGTATCATTATGAAGAATATAAAAAATATATTAGCACTGTTGGTGATAGTCCTTATGGGACTGTCACTGACGGCCTGCAGCAATGATGATCTGGATACTAACCAATATAAGGAAGGTGTTAACCTGAATGCATTCGGTCCGAATCCTGTGCTGCGTGGTGGTACACTGCGCTTCGTGGGTAGTAATCTGGACCAGATAGCAAGTATTCAGATTCCAGGTATCAGTGCCATTACCAACTATGAGGTGGTAAGAGCAGGCATCCCCAGTGAGATTCGAATCACTGTTCCTAAAGATGGTCCGGAAGTAGGCGTTATCATTTTGACTACAAAGACCAATCAGACGATTACTACTCAGCGTGAACTGACCTACACAGAGAATATCGAGTTTGAGGGATTCTCACCGGCTTCTGTCATGCCGGGTGATGTGGTGACCATTACGGGTGACTATCTGAACCTGATTCACTCGCTGGCTTTTGCTGAGAATGTTGTGGTAGGTGAGGAGAATTTCCTTTCACACGATCGCTACAGTATTACGGTGGCTGTTCCTGAGAATGCTCAGACAGGTAAGATCGAACTATATACGCTGGATCTGACTGCTGCTACTGAGGATGCACTCGACTATCAGATACTTACTTCTGAGAATGCCCTTGAGATAGGTGTTCCTTCCATCAGTAAGATATCTGGACGTAATGAGGCAAGTGCCCTTGGTAATATCAATGCCAAGGCTGGTGAGAAGATCACGATAACAGGTACCTATTTTAATATTGCTGAGGCTGTGAAGGTAGGTGGCTATCTCGTGGAGGATATAACAGTATCCAACGATGGTAAGACATTGACGTTTACCTTACCGGCAGAAGCTCCCGGTGGAGATGTGCTCATCGTATGTAAGTCGGGCGTAGAGGTTCCTGTTGGTACATTGACAACTGTGAAGCCCAGTAATCTGAAGAGTGCTCCTGCTCCTGTGAAGGCAGGTGCTGCATTGACAGTTACTGGTATGGATCTGGATCTGGTGACCGGCGTGCAGTTCCCACTCAGCGATGGTAGTACGGTGGATGGTGGTGAGTTTACCGCTGCTGCTGACAAGGTGGTGGTTACTTCTGTACCAGAGACGGCTGTAGAAGGCGATATCCAACTGTTGATGGCTAACGGAGAGAGTGTCACTGTTGCCTATACGTTGGTGAAGCCTACCGTAACAGGATATGATCATTCGTCAGTGAGTGCAGGCGGTGCTTTGACTATCAAGGGTACCAACCTCGACTTGGTGAAGAAGGTACAATTCGGTGAAGGCTCTGAGGTGGTTAATGTGGAAGGTTCTGCCGATGCGATTACCCTCACCGTTCCTATGAGTGCTCAGACGGGTTCTCCTACGCTCACCTTGGCAAACGGAACAACTGTGGCGAATGTTCCAAGCATCAATATCGAAGAGGCTGTATTCTGCTATATTACAGAATTACCCAACGACGAGAATAAGCCAGATGCAGGTAGTGTTGTAACTGTTCCAGTCAAGAATGGAGACAAACTGACAAGTGTCACTGTTGATGGAACGTTAGTGAACCATGTCTATGATGCCAAGAACTCTACTGTTACCTTTGGTATTCCTCAGACAACAGGTGCTACGGCTAAGGTTAAATTCATATCCTCTAATGGAGAGATTGAGTACAGCATGCCTGTAATGCCTGCCACACAGATAGAGAAGGTAGTCTTTACCGGACCGATTGTCGTCGATTGGAATGCAGCATGGCCTGATGGACGTATCTTCATCACATTGGATCAGTTGGAGGGAGTACCCGACAATGCTGTCATGCATATTGAGTTCAAACAGCATGACGCATGGGGACAGGTACAGATCAACTATGGTGACTGGAGCCAGATCCTGTTTGAGAATACCGACAATGGTTATCTGAAGCCAGAACTCTACAACGATAAGAGTGTCACAGAGACAGATCTGCCGTTCACAGCTACGTTGTTGAGTAATATCAGGGCTAAGAATGGTGATAATGGCGCTATTATCATCCAGGGTCAGGATTGGACTATTAATAAGATTTCCTTCAAGTGGGAGATTTCTTTGGAGAAAGACCTGTCAACATATATAAAGAATATGGATGGTTCCGCCATTAGTTATCCTTACCAAATGACATGGGGTGATAATGGACGTTTCAATCTGAGTCAAGATCTGCTCTTGAACGAGATTGGTGTGAAGAAAGGATCAAAACTGATGTTCTATAAGAATATCTCGAATACAGGACAGGTTCAGATCAATAACAGTTCTTGGAGCGCACTTTATTATCTGTCAGACTGGAACGCCACAGAGGAAGTCCTGACACAGGAATTCGATGATACCCTGATGGATGCGGTCAATAATGGCGGTCTTGTCATCCAAGGCGATCTGGGTGGTATAACGAAGATTGCTATCCTTCCCTAACGATTAATAATACATAAAATTTGTATATATGAAACTGAATAATATAATCAAACTAATGTCTTTTGCAGCTGTGGCACTTATAGCCACAGCCTGCTCAGACACAGATGCGCAATATACAATACCTGAGGTGGGTGCTCCAGAGTTTGTCGCAGCAACACCCGAGAGCGATGCTGACCTGCTGTTTGGAGAACAGACCTTCACGGTGACATTCGACAAGAATATCGGTTTTGCTACAAAGAATGCAAGCCAAATAACACTTAATGGTGTACCCGTGAAGAGTGCCTTGGTGTTGGGCGCATCCCCATCACTGACGATCACTGCTGATGTAGACTTCAGTAAGACGCAGACACTCGTCATCCCGGCAGGACTCATCCTCGGTCCACAGGGTGATGCCTATGATCAGGAGATCAAGTTGACATGGACACTCGACGATCTTCCTTCCAACACGGCCGTCGCCATGACTCAGAAGTTGGGTTGGGGATGGAACTTAGGAAACCATTTCGATACGAGCGGTGACGCTATCAGTCAGGGATGGGGTTACTGGGATCGTGCAACACCAGGTGCCGAACTGTTCAACTCTTTGGCAAAGGCTGGTGCCAAGACGGTTCGTATTCCTACCACATGGACCGATCATATGAATGACAATAGTGTTATCAGTGCCGATTATCTGAATGAGGTGGCTGGCGTTGTAGATGCTGCCATTGCCGCTGGACTGAATGTCATCTTGAACACACATCACGATTCATTTGAGACGAATCTTGGCAATGCAGCAGATAATGCTGACGTGGCAAAGTCTGACTCTGCCCTTATCAGTACCTTATGGACGCAGGTGGCTAATAAGTTCAAGAGTTATGGCGACCAACTGATCTTCGAGACCTTCAATGAGGTACATGCCGGTGATAACTGGGGCGGAGGAACAGCTGAACAATATGACATGCTGAACAAATGGAACCAGTATGCCGTTGATGCCATCCGTGCTACCGGTGGTAATAATGCTACCCGTTGGATCGGTGTAAGCGGATATGCAGCAAGCCTCGATCTTACGCTCGATCACTTAGTGCTGCCAACCGATCCTGCCAATCGTATCATGGTAGCTGTTCACTGTTATGATCCTTACGGATTCTGTCTGGTTCCTGTAGGTGCTGACGGAACAGAGACCTATAGCAGTTGGGGTCATAATGCCGATCCGGCTTTCTCTGTGCCAGATGCCAACGAGGAGTATGTGATCAAACTGCTCTTTAAGTTACGTAAGAAGTATATCGAACAGGGCATTCCTTGTTATCTTGGAGAATATGGCTGTGTCGTACATACCACCGACAATGCCAACGCCTTCCGTAAGTATTACCTGGAGTTCTTCTGTCGTGCTGCTTATATGGCTGGTATCCCCATGTTGGTATGGGATAACAACTCCGTCAGCTGTGGAACAGTCAACGGTAATGAGTGCAGCTCTTACTTCGACCATTCCACCGGTACTTTCGTTGCTGATGGCGCAGAGGTGGTTCCTGTGATGATCAAGGCTTGTACGAGTACTGACAGTTCATATTGGTTTGACACCATCTGGTCAAAGTCTCCTACGGTCAAATAAGAAAAAGTAAGAAATCAATCGTTTATAGCTTGCTGCCGCCTTGGCATTCACCTTGTGCGGCAGCAATTAGTTTTTAGAAAATGAAGAGTTATCGTATCTGCCTTATAATAGCTATTGCATGCATGGTGTTCTCATGTGGCAATAGAAGAAAGATTCATGAGCCTTTGGCCGACTCCGGACGAACACAGCGTACGGAGACATTCTTGGAAAACCTGAAGGCCTTGTCAGACAGTAATGTCTATATGTTCGGTCACCATGATGCCACGGTGTATGGCATCGGTTGGGAAGCCGACTATGACAACGACTCTACTGTCCATCAGCGTAGTGATGTACGTACAGTATGTGGAGATTTTCCTGCCGTGCTGTCTTTCGATCTCGGTAACATAGAACATGGCGACGAGCGGAATCTCGACGGAGTACCTTTCAGTCGTATCCGTCAGGAGATTATCGCCCACTTTGACAGAGGTGGTATGATAACCCTCTCATGGCACTTGGATAATCCTCTTTCTGGTGGTACCGCCTGGGTGGCTGATTCCTTGAAGGAAACAGAGACACACACGGTGGAAGCTGTTCTGAAGGGTGGAAAGTGTCATGAACAATTCCTCACATGGCTTGACCATGTGGCTGAGTTCCTCAACTCTTTGGAAACGCCTTATGGCGTTATGGTCCCCGTGCTCTTCCGTCCGTGGCATGAACATACTGGTTCTTGGTTTTGGTGGGGACAGGATCACTGCACGACAGAACAGTATAAGGCATTGTGGAAACTTACCGTCAGTCGTCTGAAGAAACAAGGTGTAGTCAATGCGTTATATGCCTATTCCCCCAATATCGTGGACAACCAGACAAAAGAATCGTTGATGGAGCGCTATCCTGGTGATGACCTGATTGATGTTATCGGTTACGACCAGTACTGTTTTGCTTCTGATGGTGATACCACGGCTGTTGCGAAGTATGCTGCCGATCTCGACCAGTCTCTTACCATGATTTGTGAGGCTGCAAAAGAACATCATAAAGCGGTGGCTCTTACAGAGACTGGCTATGAGGGAATAAAAACAGAAGACTGGTGGACACATACCCTCGCACCTGTCTTGGCAAAGCATCCCATCAGTTATGTCCTGGTATGGCGTAATGCCCATAACAAGCAGGGTCATTTCTTTGCTCCCTATCCCGGACATTCCTCATCCAGTGATTTTGTGCGTTTCTACAACGATCCGCGTACGCTCTTCCTGAAAGATGTCAATGCGCTCTATCTGCCGAAGTAAGGTTCTTTTTGAATAAAGCAGATAATGATTTGGCGTTTCGCATTCTAAATCGTATCTTTGCACAGAAGTGTAGAGAAGGAGAATTATTATTTCTGAATATGGATGTACAGATAGAGCATACGTGGAAGGAACAACTGCAGGGGGAATTCGACAAACCGTATTTCGTGCAGTTGACAGAGACAGTTCGCAGGGAGTATCAGCAGACCACCTGTTACCCGCCGGGAAAACTGATCTTCAATGCGTTTAACCTTTGTCCGTTTGATCAGGTGAAGGTCGTGATATTAGGACAGGATCCGTATCATGAGCCTGGTCAGGCACACGGACTTAGTTTCTCTGTGCAGGATGGGGTAATGTTTCCGCCTTCTTTACAGAATATCTTCAAAGAGATACAGAACGACCTTGGTACCCCGATACCCTACAGCGGTAATCTGACGCGGTGGGCACAACAGGGTGTGCTCTTGCTCAACGCTACACTGACAGTTCGTGCCCATCAGGCCAACTCGCATGCACAACTGGGATGGCAGACGTTTACGGATGCGGCGATACAGGCCTTGGCTCGTGGCAGGGAGCATATCGTATATCTCTTATGGGGTGGTAACGCGCGTTCAAAAGCACGATTCATTGATAGTCAACGTAATCTCGTATTACAGAGTGTACACCCTTCACCCCTCTCGGCTAACCGTGGCGGGTGGTTTGGTAATCATCATTTCTCATTGGCCAATCAGTATCTTGCGCAGTGGGGTAAGGAACCGATTGTATGGTAATGCAGGGCTTAGAGTTTTGTCGGTAAAGATTGTATATGAAGCAGCTTCCTTCCATTTTACAAGTTGAGGATGTTTTGATATCTGCAGATATCTTAACAGAGCGTTTTTGTTGTGACCTGAATGTCTGCAAGGGCGAATGTTGTATCGAGGGGGATGCCGGAGCACCGGTAACCCTTGATGAGATAGCAGCGATAGAAGACTCATTGGATGTGGTGTGGCCCGATATGTCGGCATCTGCGCAGTCGGTAGTCGACCGTCAGGGCGTCTCCTATATCGATCAGGAGGGTGACCTCGTGACGAGCATCGTCAATGGGAAGGACTGTGTGTTTACCTGTTATGATACGATCGATGTGGGTGACGGTCCGATACACCACTGTTGTCTCTGCGCTTTTGAGAAAGCTTTCCGGGCTGGGAGGATATCCTTTTGTAAACCCATCAGTTGTGCGCTCTATCCCATCCGTGAGAAAAAACTGGGAATGAATCTCATCGGATTGAACTATAACCGATGGGATGTGTGTAAGTGTGCCCGTGAGAAAGGAGCGCAACTGGATATTCCCGTATACCGTTTCTTAAAAGAACCGCTCATCCGAAGGTTCGGTGAGCGGTGGTATGGTCAGTTAGAGACGCTTGTAAGCGAACTTCACGAACAAGGGTATCTTTAGTTTTTCTTCCTGTATTCAGAGGGCGACATACCCATGTGTTCCTTGAAGTATTTGCCAAAGAAACTCTGGTTGGGGAAGTTGAGCGCCTCAGTAATCTCCTTGATACTCATGGTGGAATTCTTCAGCATCACGCGCATCTCGAGTACTACATAGTTGTTGATCCAATCGTTTGGTGTACGGAAACTTATCTGTTTGACGGTCTCAGACAGATACTTGGGCGTGATCTTCAGTTGTTGGGCATACCATGATACCCGGCGCTCTACCTTGTAATTCTGCTCAAGCAGTTCGATAAACGAGGTGAAGATAGCCTCTGCGCGTGTCTGACGCTGATCGGTGGTATGTTGCTGATGGTAGATGACATTACTCATGTCGAAGATCATGGCCTTGATAATCGCGCTTACCACATCGTTGCGGAAGTGGTGGTCAGGCTCATCTACCTTATCCTTAATAGCATAGAAATAGGTTACGAGTGTCTTTGCCTGCTCGTTGGTGAGGGTAAAGACAGGGTGGGTTCTCGCATACAGGAACAGTTGGGCCAACTCATGCACGTTCTGCACGATCTCACGATAGAACTGATTAGACATCATGAGTCCTACTCCCTTCAGGTCATGACTGAACAGATAGTTATCCGTAATGGTGCCCTGACTCATGATGATGGCATCATTAGCTTTCACCATGCATTCCTTGGTGTCAATGCTATACTGTGCCTTGCCCTCGATACAAAAAGCCAACAAGATGCAGTTGATGCGACGAGGGTTATGCGGCCAAGGCAAATTGGCCAGATCATCGATGAGCAACAGATCATCTCCGATATAACTGGGATTATTGAGCAATTGCTTGGTATGTGCGATGGTAACTTCTTGAAATTGAATTGAATTCATATATGATAGTTTAAGGATTTCTATTAAAACGCAAAAAGGTTCACCTTATTATATTTTCTTCTGTTTACCTCCTTTTAAACGGAATGTTTTTTGTTTACCGTTGTATAAGATGGTGACCTGAGTATCTCTCTGGGCCGTTAAAACGAGGTCTTTCACACGACCGCTCTTCCATGTCATGTTTACGACAATGCCACCACGGGCACATAGACCTTCTACATGACCGTCTTTCCAGGCTGACGGCAGGGCAGGGAGCAGTTCGATACAGACAGAAGGGATATCTATATCCTTCATGCTATTCCACTCGATCTTACTCTGCATCAGCATCTCACAGACACCTGCCACACCACCGAAGTTGCCATCAATCTGGAACGGCGGATGGGCATCGAAGAGGTTAGGGTAGGTGCCCCCGGATTTCTTCTTGTCAGGTCCTTTGTATTTATCTGGTGACACGTAGGTCAGCAGTTTCTGGAAGATATGATAGGCATTATCACTATCGTGCAGACGGGCCCATAGGTTAATGCGCCAGCCGGTGCTCCATCCGGTGGTCTTGTCGCCTTTGATCTCTAACGATCGTTTGGCAGCAGCGGCCAACTCGGGTGTTTCCTGGGTCGTGATGTGACTACCGGGATACAGCCCGATCAGATGCGACTGGTGACGATGATGGAAGTCGTAGTCATCCCAGTCGTAATACCACTCGTTGATATCACCCATCTTGCCGATGGTGTAGGGGTGCAGGTGCTGCAGACGATCTTCGATCGTTGTTGTCAGCGCTTCATCTGTCTTCAGGATCTTGGCTGCCTGCAGGGTGTTGGCAAACAACTCACGTAGGATGGCCAGATCGGCTGTGCCACCATAGCAGGTCATACCATGATAGCCCTTGTCGGTGACATATTCGTTCTCGGGTGAGGTGCTGGGGGCCGTGATCCATTCATCCGTGTTCTTGGGATTGCGAATCATCCATTCCAGCATAAACTCCGTGGCACCCTTCATCAGGGGATAGACGGTATGACGGAGATACGCTTCGTCAGGGTTATACTGATAATGTTCCCACAGGGTGTTCACCAGCCAGGCACCACCGAAATTCCAGTTAGCCCACTCGGGTTTCTCATTCTTCTCACCCACGGGGTTCGACATGGCCCATATATCACTGTTATGACTGGAGCACCAACCCTTATCAATGCCATAGTAATGTTTGGCGGTATGCCGACCGGTTTCTGAGAGTGCCTTCACAAAATCGTTCAGTGGCATCACCATCTCTGGCATATTGGCTACCTCTGCCGGCCAGTAGTTCTCTTCGAGGTTGATATTCACGGTGTAGTTGCCACGCCACGGAGAACGCAGATGGGGCGTCCACAGGCCTTGCAGGTTGGCAGGAACGCCAGGCGTCCTACTGCTCGATATCAGCAGATAACGGCCATACTGCACGTAGAGCGCCTCCAGATAGGGGTTCGGATGTTGCTTATCCGTATATTCGAAGAGCTGTCTGTCTGTGGGTAGGGTATTGACCTTTGCCTGAGCAGCTGTCAGACGGAGCTTAAACCGTTTGAAGATCTTCTGGTAGTCGTTGACATGCCGCGTCAGCAACTCCTGATAACTGTAGTTCACCAGATGCCAGGCATCGTCGGCGACTCTCTCTATATAGGGAGCCCCTTCAGTTACGGGATGCTTGTCAAAACCGTTGTAGCTGGTCTCGTTGACGATATAGATAATGGCTTCGTCAACATTAATGAGCTGCAAGGTGGTGTCAGTCACCTCTATCTTTCCCCCTTGGTTCTTTACGATGAAGTTAGAACAGTAGTGGATCGTGTTTCTCGCATCGCCTAAGGCATGCCCCATCAATGTAATCTGACCGTTGATAGCCTTGATGCGGTGGGGAACCTGCGAGGTAACCGCCAACTCGCAGTTAATCGACTGCGGTTGACTGGCCGATAGCCGGATGGCGATCATCTTGTCGGGATGTGAGGCGAAGTATTCACGATGGAAACGGATGCCATCGCGCTCATACTGTGTACAGGCCACCGCACTGTCAAGACTCAACGAACGGTAGTAGTTCACTGCTTTCCCCTTGGCGTAGTCGATGATATGCATCGTAGCCAACGGCTGGTAATACTCCGAGTTGTGCCCTTGTACATGCAACTGTAGGGAGTCGGCTTTACGGTAATCCTCGTTGAACAGGGCCTTCCGTATTTCTGGTATCCATTTGTAGGCATCCCCTCCCTCCTGTCGGTCTACGGGTTGTCCGGTCCATAGGGTGATATCGTTCAGGTAGATGCTGTCATTGTCGGGTGATCCATATATCAGTGCTCCCAATTTCCCGTTGCCTATGGGCAGTGACTCCTCGAAGAAGGTGGCCGGCTGCTGATACCACAGGCGGAGCGGTGTCTGGGCAAATGTTCCCATACAGCAACAGATCATCAGGAGTAATAGTATTCTTTTCATAGGCATGGTAGAAAATAAAGGCGAACCATCATGGTCCGCCTTCGAAACGTTATGCATCGATATTTGCGTAAGTAGCATTCTTCTCGATGAACTCTCTGCGTGGCTCCACATCATCACCCATCAGCATGGAGAAGATCTCATCGGCCTCGGCAGCATTCTCGATCGTCACTTGTTTGAGCAGACGGGTCTTCGGATCCATGGTCGTCTCCCACAACTGGTCGGCGTTCATCTCACCCAAACCTTTGTAGCGCTGTGTATGCAGGGCCTTGTCATCGTCGTTGCCATTGACATATTTGTCGATGAATGCCTGACGCTGCTGCTCGGTGTAGCAATACTCAGACTGTTTCTTATAAGTACACTTATAGAGCGGTGGA
>CADBSW010000080.1 GCA_902797505.1 uncultured Prevotellaceae bacterium
CAATAGAATGAATGTTATAATATTTCGTTTTCATAAAAAACTTGTTTAAGAAATCCTTTAGAACATTGCCTGAATGGAGAATGAGAAACTCTTGGCGTATGGATAGTTAGTACCACGTTCCGTCTTGATACTGCTAATACGTGCTATATCACTCATATCGAATGACAGACGCAGACGGTCGAAACCAAATTGCTTGATTGCTCTAATACGATCAAAATCATAACTGAGATTCACGCTAGAGAACGTCCATACGTTGTTGTCTGCAACAAAACGAGAAGTAGCATAAGTAGTACTTTGGTCCGTAATAGCCTTGTACTGACTGATGTCACCTGGCTTTTGCCAGCGGTCGGTGAATACACGACGGTCAACATTATATTTCAGATTGGCATTCTCGACCTTATCAACCAATGTCTGGTTGTATAATTGTCCGCCAAACTGATAAGACATGGCTACTGTGAGCATAAAGCCTTTCCATGCAGCACTGATACCACAGTTTCCATAGATATCGCTGGAGGTATCTCCGCAGATGGCCAAATCACTGGTATTGTAGTCAAAAGTGGTTGTGCCGTCTTTCTTTACGTAGATCTCCATACCCGTAGCTGGGTCAATACCCATTGAAGGAACAGCCCAGATGGCTGTCATAGACTGCCCTTCCTCATACATTGATACTGCTGTTGTGCTGCCATTTGCTTTCTGACTGTCATTATATGCCTTCAGAGAGTTGGAAATCTCCTTAATCTTATTAGAGTTGTGAGTGACATTAGCATACACATTCAAATAGTCATGACGGTTGGCACTTTCAAGCACTCGTGCACTGGCATATACCTCCCATCCTTTATTTTGTACCTTTCCGAGGTTTTCTTTATAGGTGTTAAAACCTGTTGAAGAAGGAATGGTGACATCTGTGAGCAGATCGTCTGTTGTGGCATCATAAAGATCGGCACGGATGGTCAATCGATGATTAAAGGCTTGAAAATCAACACCGATATTCTTATCCAGTTTACGCTGCCATTTCAGGTTTGGATTAGCCATAGCCAAGAGATAAGTTCCCGGATCACCATTATAGAACTGACTGCTATAGTAGGTCCAGGTGGCTAAACTCTGGTAAGAATTGAAATTCTGTGAACCGGTGAATCCTACAGATGCACGAAGTTTCAACTGATCAAGCCATTTAGCGTTCTTCATGAAATGCTCGTTGTGAACATTCCATCCAAGACCAGCTGACCAGAATTTACCCCAGCGGTTCTGGGAACCGAATTGAGATGAGCCACTCAGACGGAATGAACCATCTACAAGATAACGGTTGTCGTAGCTGTAGTTGGCTGCTGCTACCCAACCAACATCATGAGTGGTAGATTCAGAACTGATTGGAGCACTGTCTTCTGCATATTGACGGGCATAGCCGATATCATCAAGTCGGTCGTTGGGGAATCCTTCTGCCTTTGTCGTCATTCTGTTACTGTTATAAGTGTTGAGTGTCCATCCGATGTTAGCAAAGAATAGATGTTTTTCTGCAAAGATGTGGTTGTAATTAGCGTTAACGTCAGCACTCAGACGTGTCGTCTCACCATCAGAATAAGTATATTGTCCGCGACGTTTCAGAAGTTCCTCTGAGGTATAACTGACAAAGTTCGTATGACTTGCCGGGTAAAATATTTCTGAACGATCGTCTTGGAATAAGATACTGAAACGTCCTACCATTTTAAAGTCTTGTGTAGCCCGCCACTCAGCGTAGAAATTATTGTTGATCTGTGCATAGCGGTCCTGATTTTTTGTATTGATGGTGGAGTTCCAGATAGGATTGGTGATGACATTGCCCTCATAAGCAGAGTAGTTAACCAGATTATACTGTTTGATTACATTACCGTCATCATCATAAGGACGGAAATAGGGATTCATGCTGGTATATTCGGAGAAGCTACCCCATGGAGAGTTGTGGGCTGTGTTATGTACCACATCAAGAGCATCGCGGAAGAGCCACTTACCATAGTGGTAGCTGAACGTAAGACCACCGGAAAGTGTTCTACGGTCGGAGCCTTTCATCACACCGGCAACATTGTTGAAGCCCAGGTCGATACCATATTGGAAAGCTTCGTTACCACCCTCAACATAAACAGTATGTTTAGTTCCTACACTGTTGCGAAGAGGTTTCGACTTCCAGTCGGTATCGTAACCGCGCAGTACGTTTTGCAACAAATCATTATAGGCCATGTCGTAGTTATATTGCTGATAAGCATTTTGCCAATAGATGACACCATTGTAACCTATGTATTTGTAAAGACCGGCCATACGTTCCACCTCCAGTTTCTCTGTTGCATTGGTCAAATCATAACTGGAGAGATCTGGTAGGTTAAAGTTGACACTTCCTGTGTATGTCAGGTGTAGCTCACCGCTTTTGGGCTTCACAGTCTCGATAATCACCACACCGTTAGCTGCTTTCGAACCGTAGATGGCCTTAGCTGCGGCATCCTTCAAGATGGTAACATTCTGAATACGGTTCATATCCATATCCATCACTTTGGTAAGAGCAGTCTCAAAACCGTCAACGATAAACAATGGCTGGTTAGGGTTTGTCTCGTACTCACCCTTAAGATCAGGAAATCCACTTTGTCCACGAAGGGTGATGTCGGGCAATGCATTCGGGTTACTTCCTACGGTAAGGTTCTCAGCAAAGTGGAAAGATGGATCGAGGTTTTTCAATGACTGAAGCACATTGATATTACCTACAGCACGCAACTGATCTTTGTTAAACTGGGTAGTTGCACCAGTAAAGCTTTCAGCAGTACGAGTGTACATACCGTTGTC
>CADBSW010000081.1 GCA_902797505.1 uncultured Prevotellaceae bacterium
ATGTTCCTGACTTTCCATGTATATATATACTTTTGTTTGCCCACTTACTGTTTGCCAACCGCTAATCCAGTTGTCTCCGGCATGTATCTGTCCGTTCTGTGTGCTTAGTACAATGTTGGCTTTACCTTGTGCAAGGAAATCAATCTGATATATGGCAGACTGGTGACTGACGGCGTATGTGGCACGCATGTTGTTATCGTCGAGCTCCACATCGAAGCAATAAGGAGTCAGATGCTCATTGTCATAGCTATATGCAACTGCCGACTTAAGCTCATTTCCTAATTGAGGCATCAACTTGAATGCAGATTTCTCACGATGTGTAGTCACGACAATAGGCAGACCATTTACACGTTCTGATGTATAGTCGGATCGTTCTGGGTAAACGCGTAACATGCTGTTCGGTAACTGTACAGTGGCGAATGTAGGAACCAGTAGATGACTGATGTTACCTATGTAAGGATTAACGTAGTCCACTGCGTCCTTCGCCTGACATGGAAGGTATGAACCGATCAGGCATAAGACCAAAGATGAGAGCAAATGGGAAGTTTTCATATTCTTTTATTTCATTTTTATTTATTACTGTTTTTAAGTCGACGAGCTGCTTCGCCTGCAAGATTCAAATAATGTCCACTTTCTAAACCTCCCTCTAACGGTACAAAACGACTTCCTTCAGTTGGTACGGGTACCCTGTGTGAAATCTTGAAAATGGCAGTTCCTTCATCTATTTCGTCGAACATGGCAATATAAATCATTTTAGCACCGCTATTCAAACAAAAATCAAGTTGTTTGGAGAAAAAAACTCCTTTGTTACGCGGTACCTCTGTGAGATTTTTATTGGGATAATGCATATTATGCCACGAAAAACCAGGATAACACAGGGGTGCATAGTCAATATTGTTTTCACGTGCCCACTCTATATCAGATAAAATAAGGGACTTGAATGATTCGAATGTAGATTCATTATATCGTCCTACAAACCATGGCATTACAATATCACATTTTCGAATTATCTGATGAAGACGACTGTCATTTATGGCATCCTGACTCAATTCACGCCAATGGGTGGGGACGCCAATCATAATGCTAAAACCAAGTTTTTTTAATCCATCAATGATGGAATCACAGTTGTCTAAACTATATTCTCGCCCATCGCTAAAACCAACTCCCCAAACGGCAATCAGCGGTTTCCCGTTATGATACAGATATGAAGGACATTTTTTATGGTCGAATATGTCATAGTGCTTTGCCTGTTCCTGTATGTCACTTAATACTATTTGCTCATCGCCGGGATGCATGCCACTGAGGTCGTACATGATACTGATAGCACGTCCCCAACGTTGAGAAGAAATCATGGCATTGCGTAGCACAGTGTCCAGATGTGCTTTACTTCGTGGCCTTTTTATTTCACTGACAAAGCGTTGCATAAAAACACCGTCAAGACCATATTCATGCATCCAGCGAAAATGGGTATCAACTGTTGATGCATCTTTTGAGGAGAACAGTCTGGCGTTACTTCCATCCTCAAAGCTAAATGGACTCTCATAGGTCTTTGTATATTCATTTACGTCAGGCCAAAGGTCAATGCTTGCAGAACCGGGTTTGAAACCATCACTTCCCCTGTAGTGATACCACCCCCGCTGACCTCCATCTTCGGGCGTGCTGAACCATCCTTGATAGCCTGCCATAACTAATCCCTTATATGAATTATAGGTTTTTGTAGCGGCCTTATGCTGAATGACAGGTTGTATTGTCCCGTCGTCATTGTAAAAAAGTCGGTCAACACAGATACTTCGTAAATTACCTTGACCACTGATGTCTTGATTATGATAGAACGCAAACCATTCACCTTTATATTTAACGATACTTCCATGACTGGTGTCGCACCCCGTTGGTTCTAAGAAAATACCCTTGTATTCCCACGGTCCCAAAGGATTATTACTCATAGCATAATGCAATCGATTGGCTCCGCGTCCATTCTCAGAATGATTGTCTGAGTATGACAGATAATAGATACCGTTACGTTTATGGACCCATGTTGCCTCGTGAAAGTCTTTCAGACCTTCCATTGCCCGAAGAGGCTCGGCAAGTTCTGTCATATTGTCTTTCAAACGTGCTCCAACACAGCGACCACCCCCGCCATAATAGAAGTATGCTTGTCCGTCATCGTCAACGAACACGCATGGATCTATCATGGCAAAGGCATCGCCTAAATCCTGAATATAACCTTTTACCTTAAATTTCTTTGCAGGGTGTTTGCTGACAGCAACACCAACTTTCCAAGTATGGTTCCAATCGGTTCCACTTGGGTGTGGAAAGTAGAAATAATAATTGCCTTTTTTGTATGCACAATCAGGAGCCCACATAAAACCGCCTTCTGGGCGACCCCATTCCACTTGTCCGGAATTAAGTATTTCTCCATGGTCAACCCAATTTACCATGTCTGTTGTGGAGAAAACATGGTATTGATCCATGAGGTCGCACCCACGGGGTGGATCTACATCATGAGATGGATATACATATAGACGTCCGTCTTTCCATACGTGTGCGGAGGGATCGGCCGTGTAAATATTTGTAATAAATGGGTTCGGGCCTAACCCTTGAATCTTTGAATTATCAGTTGACGCACAAGATTGGACAAGAGTTCCTGTTAAGAGTGCAAAGGCTGTATTTTTTAATGTCGTATAGATCATAGGCAGTTCTTAAATTTGATGCAAAAATAAGAATAATAATTTAATTTTTGCATTTTGAAAGGTATTCTAAAATACGTTCTCCCTAGAAAGATGATACGTCAGAAATACGTCAGAAGGATTATGTCGTTGTTTATCAAGTGGTTTTCATCTCTTGTCCTTCTGATTAATGTAAAAAGGGCTACTTACTGAAGTTGGCAAGTCTTTAATATTACCCTTGGCTATGTGGATGATACCAACGAATATTGGTGATAATATTATCTATAACCAAAGGAAAAGTGAAAAAAATTAGTTATAATTGATTATTTTTATTATTTTTGCAACAAAATCCTAAAAGATTAAATAGTCAATTGATGAAAATATTTCCTTTAAGATATAGGCTGATTGTAATCGTTGTATTTCTATGTTGCTCTGTTTCTGTGTGGGCAGAGTGGATGCCTTTTATTATCCATTATGGTAAGGCTGATTATGGAAATGGTGCCACTACATGGCGTATAGCCTCAAATGGTAACTGGACTTTCTTTAGTAACCAACGAGGCCTGTTGGCATTTGATGGGGTAACTTGGACGCGATATGAGCTAAATAACCGCTCTGAGGCTCGTGGGGTCGCTGTCTTTCCTGACAGACACCGGGTCTTTGTAGGAGGAGAAAACGAATATGGCTATTTTGAGGTTGGTAAAACAGGAGCATTAGAATATAATTGTTTGTCTGAGAAGGTGGATAGTCGGTATGCTCAGATTGGTAATATCTTTGAGATTTACGAACTCAATGGCTCATATTATTTAAGGGGTGACAATAATATCCTTATTCAGGCGGGAGATAAATTGAGCTTGATAAAAACAAAAGACAAGATATTCAGTTCTTTACTTTATAATGGTGTTATTTATGTGGCAACCGATCATGGCGTTCGTATGGTTGCTGGCAAGCAACTGGTACCTATTGCCAATGGTGAAATGTTAGAGGGCAAACGTATAAACAACATGTTTGGTTTCGAAAAAGGGATGATTGTGACAACAGCTACCGATGGCCTTTTCTTCTATGATGGTAGAAGAGTTATCCCTTATGAGACACCAGCCGATAACTTACTGCAAAAAGGCGTAATTTGCTATGCTGCCTATCGTAATGGTATCATGGCATTTGGTACTCTACATAATGGACTTGTTATATACAACACAATTACAGGAAGTGTACAAAACTATGATGAACTAAGGGGATTGCAGAGCAATACCGTTATATCTGTGGCATTTGATGATCAGGGAAACGTGTGGGCTGGTTTGGATTATGGTATTGATTATGTACTTTTAGAAGACCCTTTCACTTATTTATATCGCACACCTTTTTCTTATGGTATTGGCTACTCTGCTCTTCTGAATGACCAGCTTCTTTATCTGGGTACAGATCGGGGGGTATATTATACTCAGTATCCTGTGGCATTTCATAATGGTCAGCCTGATATTAAACGTGTAGTGAATACCCCAAGCGGCTCTGCATGGTATTTATATAAACATGAAAATGAGGTACTGTGCCTTCATGACAAAGGAATCTTCTCTATAAAGGGTGATAAAGCAACTCGTATAACGGATTTACAAGGAGCGTGGGCTTGTCTGCCCGTAATTAATAATAGCGATGATTTATTAATAGGTCTATACAGTGGAATAGCTAAAATAAGACGGCAAGGAGACTCTTGGCGTTCTATTGGTATGATAGAAGGTATCAGTGAGCCTTGTAGGTATATAAAGCAGACAGGAGCTCACACATTAAAAGTCTATAATATAGGATTAGGAACAGCTACTGAATATTTGTTGGATGAACAACTGCAAAAAGTAAAGAGTCGTCATAGCCTTAAAGAATCATTTTACAATGTCAATGACAGTAACGTTCATAAATTATTTAGTGACTGGGATATATCGGGCAATATCCTTAACATCGGCAGCAAGGAGATAATCCCGTATGATAAGGGTTTTGTAATGATAGACAATGATAAACAGAGTCCCTCCTCTGTAAAACTTGAAATACGTCGTATGTACCTGACATATCCTAAAGATTCGTTGGTCTTTTCTTCTAATTTTTGTAATATAAAGAATGAACCGCAAATCAGTTACTCTCACAATTCTGTACGCTTTGAGTTTCAGATGCCTAAACATTGGTTAACCCCTGCAGTCAAATTTCAGTACCGTCTGAACCGAGGTGAGTGGTCGGAACCTACTGAAAATGCAGTCAAAGAGTTCAGCGGTCTTAAGGAGGGAAAATACACCTTTGAGGTGAAGACTGTGGGCGCTGATGGAAAGATACTCTCCGATAGTATTACTTTCCGCATACTGCCACCTTGGTATCGCACTTGGTTGGCTTATCTTGTATATCTGCTCATGGCCTTGATGATCATATGGTTCCTCATACGGCTTGATAAGCGCCGTGTGCAACGTAAGGAGTTAATGGCTGTTGAGGAGAAAAATAAAGAGGTCGATCAAATGAAGATAGAGATCTCTCAATTGGAGAAAGACAAGATGGAACTGGATATTAAACACAAGAGCCAGGAAATTGCTAACTTGATGGTTAATGTGGCTCGCAAGAATGAGGTGCTTACTGAGCTAAGGAACGATATCAGGGACGTGGCTGTTAAACTTGACCGCACTAATTCCGCCGACTGCAAGCGCCAGCTCCTACTTATTAACAACCGTATTGATTCAAACATGGAGGGAGATGAGGTCTTGAAACGTTTTGAAGAACAGTTCGATTTGGTGAACAATAACTTTATGGAACGTCTTAGGAAACTTCATCCTGACCTGAATCAGAATGAGCGTCTGATGTGTGCTTACTTGAAGATGGATCTTACCACCAAGGAGATAGCCCCTTTGCTGAATATCTCTGTACGTGGTGTAGAGACTATCAGATATCGCCTGCGTAAGAAATTTGACCTCCGACGTGAGAATAACTTGACAGATTATCTGAATAATTTATAGTGATAATCAGCGCTTTACGTTAAATGGCGAATTGTTGACGTATATTTAAATCCTTGCTGACGTGATTTGGAAAACAGTTGAACGATTGTTTTTTAGGTTTTCCATTTATCTTTGTATTGTCTCTAGAATAAGTGACAAACCATCCTTATACTTACTTGCTTTACATATACGTTATTATAGTTAGATGTTTGGTTATATTTGGTTAGTAGTTAGATTAGTTTTTTATAGGTGGTGGTGGGCTGTGAAGTCTTCCACCACGCATATCTTTTGCTATAGGAATGGGAGAAAACAAAAGAATGATAACCCGAAGGCTATCATTCTTGGAATTGTGTGGAGCATACGAGACTCGAACTCGTCACCTCTTGACTGCCAGTCAAACGCTCTAGCCAGATGAGCTAATGCCCCAAATCCGTTGCAAAGATAAATGATTCTGAGAAAACAAACAAATTTTTGTCGTTCTTTTTTGTCATGATGCTATATTTTGAATAAAATCTTCCCACTCGAGAAAAGAAATAGTATTCTTTTCTTCTCGTTTACTCAGAATTTTGAATAAAATCTTCCCACTCGAGAAAAGAAATAGTATTCTTTTCTTCTCGTTTACTCAGAATTTTGAATAAATTCTTCCCACTCGAGAAAAGAAATAGTCTTCTTTTCTTCTCGTTTACTCAGAATTTTGAATAAATTCTTCCCACTCGAGAAAAGAAATAGACTTCTTTTCTTCTCGTTTACTCAGAATTTTCGTATCTTTGCGCTACGGAAAAATGTGGAAAGAGAATATGACAGATAATAAAGTCAAGATAGAAGAGCGGATCGTTGATGTATTGAAGACGGTATATGATCCGGAGATACCAGTGAATATCTATGATCTCGGACTGATCTACAAGATTGACGTGGATGATGAGGGGAATGTGGATATCGACATGACGTTTACGGCACCTACCTGTCCGGCAGCGGATTTCATCTTAGAGGATGTGCGCCAGAAGGTGGATACCTTGGAGAGTGTGAAGTCGGCCAATGTCAACTTGGTATTCGAGCCAGTATGGGATCAGAGCATGCTCAGTGAGGAGGCTCGTCTGGAACTGGGGTTAGACTAACTGATAATAAGAATAACATTCATAACAAATAATCATCGGGCAAAGGATATGAAGGGAAAGAATGTCTATATTCTGAGTGATGCGCACCTGGGGTCGTGGGCCATCGAGCATGGCAGGACACAGGAGCGCCGACTGGTGCGTTTCCTCGATCAGATCAAAGACAAGGCATCGGCTATCTATCTGCTCGGTGATATGTTCGACTTCTGGTATGAGTGGAAATATGCCGTGCCAAAGGGCTACACGCGTTTTTTAGGGAAACTCTCAGAACTTACGGATGCCGGCGTGGAGGTGCATTACTTCACCGGCAACCACGATATCTGGATGTATGGTTACCTGGAAAAGGAGTGTGGGGTGATCCTGCATAAACAACCGTTGACCACGGAGATCTGGGGAAAGGTGTTCTTCATGGCTCATGGCGACGGACTGGGTGATCCCGACAAGAAATTCAAGGTGCTCAAGCGTATCTTCCATAACCGTACCTGTCAGCGACTGTTCAGCACGCTGCATCCGCGTTGGTCGATGTGGTTCGGACTGCAGTGGGCTAAGATGAGTAGGATGAAGCGCGTGGATGGTAAGGAACCGCCTTATATGGGTGAGGATAAAGAGCACTTGGTGCTGTTCACCAAGGAGTATCTGAAGACGCATCCTAACATCGACTATTTCATCTTCGGGCATCGGCATATAGAATTGGATCTTACCATGCCTAACAAGAGTAGGATGCTGATCATCGGTGACTGGATCTGGCAGTTCACCTATGTGGTGTACGATGGTGAGCACCTGTTCTTAGAGGAATACGAGGAAGGGGAGAGCAAGTTTTAAGTGAAGAGTGAAGAGTGAAGAAACGGTAATCATAACTCTACACTCTACACTATGAATTATACACTATAAAGGGGCATGGATGGATTCCGTGCCCCTTTATAATTATATAAGGTGAAAGGATTATTTCAGCAGGTTCATGGTATCGGTAGCGATCATCAACTCCTCATCAGTTGGGATCACGCAAACGGTAACCTTACTGTCATCGGCAGAGATGATTGCCTCCTCACCGCGTACCTTGTTCTTCTCCTTGTCGAACTTAACACCGAGGAACTCCATGTTCTTACATACCTCCTCACGCATAGATGCCTGGTTTTCACCCACACCTGCTGTGAAGACGATGATATCCACACCACCCATGGCTGCTGCATAAGCACCGATGTATTTCTTAATGCGGTAGAAATACATGTCGAGGGCTAAGATAGCACGGGCATTACCTTCGGCAGCGGCATTCTCTACGTCGCGCATGTCGGAGCTCTCACCAGTGATTCCTAATACACCACTCTGCTTGTTCAACAGGTTGGAAACACCGTCGGCATCGAGGTCGAGCTTCTTTGCCAAGAAGGTGATAGCACCACCGTCGATATCACCAGAGCGGGTACCCATCATCAGACCCTCCAGCGGAGTAAGACCCATAGAGGTATCTACGCACTTACCGTCGACGACAGCTGCGATAGAACCGCCATTACCGATATGACAGGTGATAATGCGCTTGCCGATCGGACTGACACCTAAGAACTCACATACGCGCTGTGATACATAGCGATGAGATGTTCCGTGGAAACCGTAGCGGCGTACGCCATACTGCTTATACAGGTTGTAGGGGATGGCATACATAAATGCCTTCTGTGGCATAGACTGGTGGAAAGCGGTATCGAAGACACCTACCTGAGGAAGGTTAGGCATCAGTTCGCTGACAGCATTAACACCCTTCAGGTTGGCAGGGTTGTGCAGTGGAGCCAGGTCGATACAAGCCTCGAAGGTCTCCATCACTTCCTTGTTGAGGATCACGCTCTTGTTGAACTTCTCACCTCCGTGCACCATACGGTGACCAACAGCATCGATCTCGCTCAGGTCTTTGATTACACCGATCTCAGGATCAGTCAGCAAAGAGAAGATAAACTTCACACCTTCGGTATGCTCGGGGATGTCGTGCATAATCTTCTTCTTGTCACCATTGGCGAGCTTCACCTTTACGAAAGCACCTTCCATACCTACGCGTTCAGCGCCACCAGATGTCATCACACTCTTGTCATCCATATTGTACAATGCGTACTTGATGGATGAGGAACCACAATTTAATACTAAAATTTTCATCTTATTATTCTTCACTCTTAA
>CADBSW010000082.1 GCA_902797505.1 uncultured Prevotellaceae bacterium
AGAGTGCCCACCAACTGAAGATGCGCGCGGAAAGACTACAGCCGAAGGGAACACCCCTCTCTGAACAGGTGCTCATCCCGACGGAGACATCGCTGGAGAGCATCTTCGCACATATCAAGGAAGAACAGCCCGACATTGTGATCATCGACTCTATCCAGACCATCTCCACCGAGGATGTCGACAGTTCACCGGGCAGTGTGACACAGGTAAGAGAATGCGCCTCTGCCCTACTCCGCTTTGCCAAGTCGAGCGGCATACCGGTCATACTCATCGGCCATATCAACAAAGAAGGAACAATAGCCGGTCCGAAGATCCTTGAGCATATCGTGGATACCGTAATACAGTTTGAGGGCGACCAGCATTATATGTACCGCATCCTGCGATCGATGAAAAACCGTTTTGGAAGCACCTCCGAGTTAGGTATCTACGAGATGCAGCAGAACGGATTACGACAGGTGAGCAACCCTTCAGAGCTGTTGCTCACCGAGGAACATGACGGTTTATCGGGCATCGCCATATCCTCGGCCATAGAGGGTGTGCGCCCCTTCCTGGTAGAGACGCAGGCACTGGTATCGACAGCTGCCTACGGCACCCCGCAGAGAGTGGCCACTGGCTTTGACCAAAGGCGCCTGAACATGCTCCTGGCAGTATTGGAGAAACGTGTCGGTTTTAAACTGATCCAAAAAGATGTGTTCATCAACATAGCCGGTGGACTACGCGTTACCGACATGGCCATGGACCTGAGCATCATCGCCGCGGTATTGTCGAGCAATGTAGACACCCCCATCGAACAGGGATGGTGTATGGCTGGAGAGGTAGGACTGAGCGGTGAGGTGCGCCCCGTTAACCGTATCGAACAGCGTATCGCAGAGGCAGAGAAACTGGGATTCTCACACATCATCATCCCCAAATACAACCTGACGGGTATTAATCACCGCAAATTCAATATCGAGATCGTACCCGTAAGAAAGGTGGAAGAGGCCTTGCGCGCACTATTCGGATAAGCATAACGACAACCTTTCATGATAACTGAAGGGAGTCCGGAGGGTCCGGACTCACAGTCCAAGTACTCCGGACTACCAGTCCAAGGTATTCGGACTCTCAGTTTTATGTACTAATACTCTCAGTTTTATGTACTAGGACTCCCAGTTTTATGTACTAGGACTCCCAGTTTTATGTACTAAGACTCTCAGTTTTATGTATTAAGACTCCCACCAATAGTATACAAACAATACAGAAAAAGAGCACTTGCCGTTGACTCACAAGTGCTCTTTCTCTTTAATATGACTAAGTTATCAGAAACGATACCTTACTCCAGCGATAAACCAGAAGCCTGGCTGCACCACATTACCGTAATCCACATAGTCTTTGTCGAAGAGGTTGTTTGCCTCTACATACCACTCGGTGGAGGGTAAGGACCATGACAGTCGGGCATCAACAAGCGAATAAGGCTTGTACTCGGCCACATCACCTTCTACCGTGGTATAACTGCCCGTACGACCCTGGAAACGGTAGTTGATATTCAGATGGATATTTCTCAGCAACTGCATCTGCAGGGAAGACACCAGTTTATGACGCAGATACTCCAAGGAGTATTGTGACTGGATGTTGGCCGGCATGTCTTTCTTCTGGTTGATGTAGTTGTAGGAGATATTCCATGACTGAAGGACCGACTGCTGTTTGAAGAACTGCTGCAGATCCATGGAGAGGTTGGTCTCCACGCCGATGGCATTCACCTTCGTATGGTTGACACTCTTCCAGATGGGATCCTTCTCCGTGGTGTCCATGATCCAGTCGATCAGGTTCTTGCTGTGATGATAGTACACGCTCACACTTCCGCTGACGGCAGACGACAAATACTTCACGCCAGCCTCTAAAGCCTGTAATTCTTCGGGCTTCAGGTACTTGTCGGCCTTATGACCACCTACGCTGTAATACAATTCGGTAAACGACGGCATACGCAGCGAGGTGTTATACGAGGCATACAGCTTCCAGTGATCATCCACCCTGTAACTGATATCCATACCGGGATAGACACGCATAGACATCTCATTCCAGGTGTTCTTCACACTGGTAAGACCCGCAGAGAGGGTGAAATTCTTAAGTAATATATTGTGTTCGAGGAAGAAACTGATGTTCGAACGGTTCAGTCCGTGGTCATAGTCTCTATCTGTTCCATGAATATGAATAGGATTATTGAGAGGTTCTCCAAGGTTACCGCTGACCAGATCCTCATTCCTGAACTCCGCTCCAAAAGCCGTTCTTCCTAATTTCCAGTCGAAATAACTGTTCAGATTGACACCCAGCACATTTGTGCGGTGATAGTTAAACGGATACTTATCAGCTCCGTCACGGATCAATTCGAAGCGGTCGGTGCTGTGATTCCAATAAACCGATGGCATGAAATGGAACCACTTACCCTTTGTCTCTGCCTGTATGGCAGTAAATGTCTTCATCGTTTTCTCATACTGTTCATCAAACTTCATGCTGTAGAACGTATTACTACCAAAGCCCTTCGTGCTGATACCTGCATGCCAGCGCACTAAGAGGTCCGGGGCATCATACTGTCCCTGGTAGAATACCTTACCGCCTTTGTAATCAGCATTCAGGTTTCCGGCTTTCGATCGGGAGAAACCGTCGCTCCGACTATAACTGCCGCTGAGCTGCTGACTCCATTGCTTATGTGCCCATGTGCCATGACCGCCGCCAGAGAGATAACCGTAGCTACCACCCTCGAGGCGCACCTGTCCGCCCGATGTCTTTGCCACACGGGTAACAATGTTGATGGCACCCACCAATGAGGAGGTTCCATAGACACGCCCTGCCGGACCTTCCAGCACTTCGATGCGCTCAATCTCACTAATGTCAACGGGGAAATCAAAGGCGTTGTGTCCTGTCTGAGGATCACAGATGTTAATGCCGTTAAGTAAGATAGTAATTTGTTCGTTGGTTCCGCCACGTACGCTGATATCCGTCTGTGCTCCCATGGCACCTCGCTGTCGGACATCCACCCCGGCGGCATACTTTAATAAGTCGTTAATACTTTGCACCGGCGCTTGCGCAATCTGCTCACGATCCAGCACAGTGACCATCCTTGCCGCCTGACCTAACATCAGCGGCGCACGGGAGCCGGTAATCTCCACATCATCGAGGCGAATCTCTTTCACTGGTTCTTTAGGATTGATGTCTGACAGACTGTCGATGTTCACACCGGCAGCCTTAGAGTTGCCGATGGTTGCGACACTGAGTGTACAGACGATCACCTCCTTACGCAAACAGGAAAAGAGCGAGTAACCCTTGTTGGAGAATTGCTTGAAACGAACAACTTCCCGTTTGTTAAATAATGATTTGTACATAAATAAATGAATTAATTAATAAAAGTAAATAAATAATTGATATACAAGTATATCTGTTTTCTATTCTACATCTTTTGACACAACTTTATATTTAGCGAACTTAAGTAACAACTGTTTTACACCGGTATTACGGAATTGCACCGTTGCCTTGGTATTCTCGCCAGTCCCCTCCACACGAAGCACCTTTCCAATGCCGAAGCGCTCATGCTCGATCGTGTATCCTTCTTGCAAGGGAGCCTTTCCCGAAGAGGAAGCACTGCCACCTACCGTCGGACGTACACTCTTGTTGACAACATCCGATACCCTACGTAGATTACCGCCCGCCTGAGTAAAAGTTCTCTTGAAACGTGCTGAGAACGGATCATCAGGCTGTTCCACCTGATGGCCGACAATACGCGGTTTGGGATCGGCTCGGAACTGACTGGCTACCGGACGGGAGTTCTGATAACCACGGTTGTTCACCCGGAAGATATCACGGGGTGTTTCCTCCGGCATCTCCTCATCTTCATCCACGGTCATTAGCCTACGGTCGATATCTGCTAAGAACCTGCTAGGGGGATTAAACTCCATCTTACCATAACGATAGCGGTTCTTGGCGTAGGTGAGGATACAGTGTTTCTCTGCCCGGGTGATGGCGACATACAACAGTCGGCGCTCTTCTTCCAACTCACGCGCAGAACCCATGCTCATCGGACTGGGGAAGAGATTCTCCTCCATGCCTACGATAAAGACGGTGGGGAACTCCAGACCTTTCGCACTGTGAATGGTCATCAGCGTCACCCGCGGTGTATTCTCATCACCCTCACTGTCAAGATCCGTCAATAGCGATACCTCCTGCAGATAATCCGTCAGAGACACCTCATTGCCACGATCTTCCTCCCTGCGGATGTTCACGAAGTCTTGCATGGCAGAGAGTAATTCCTCCAGGTTCTCCTGACGGGAGATCGCCTCTGGCGTAGTGTCACTATACAGATCAGCGCTGATACCACTCTCCTTGATGATATCCTTTCCCAGTTCATAGGCATCTACCTGATAGAAGCGCTCCATGAATCCTGTGATCAACTGTTTGAAGGCATTCAACTTATTCAGTGTGCCACTATTTACTGAGAGTCCGTAATCGGTGGGGTTACAGACAACGTTCCACAGACTGGTAGAATGTTGTGTAGCTGCCGTGGCTATCTTACCGATCGTAGTATCTCCGATGCCTCTCGCCGGATAGTTGATGATTCGTTTGAGTGCCTCCTCATCGTCAGGGTTGGCCACCAAACGGAAATAGGCAATCACATCCTTGATCTCCTTACGTTGATAGAAGCTCAGTCCTCCATATATTCTATAAGGTATATTGGCTTTGCGCATCGCCTCCTCAAAACTTCTACTCTGAGCATTTGTCCGATAGAGAATGGCAAAGTCGGAGTAATCACAGTGGTCTTGACGTTTGATCCGATGGATGTCCTTACAGATGATAGCCGACTCCTCACGGTCGCTATAAGCTTGTTTGAGGAGCAGTTTCTCCCCCACTTCTTTCTTACTGTAAACATCCTTGTCTATCTGTCGTACATTCTTCTTAATCAGACTGTTGGCAGCCATGACGATATTCTGTGTACTACGGTAGTTCTGCTCCAGTTTAAAGAGTTTTGTATCTGTAAATAGTTTCTGGAAATCCAGTATGTTATCGATATTCGCCCCACGGAATCCATAGATACTCTGTGCATCATCGCCCACCACACATACACGTTGGTTCTCCTTCGACAACTGCAATACGATGCGCTGTTGCACGGCATTCGTATCCTGATACTCATCTACAAGGATATACTGGAAGTGGTTGGCGTATTTCTTTCGGATATCCTCATGGTCACGCAACAGGATAAATGTCATGGTAAGCAGATCGTCAAAATCCATGGCGTTGGCTTGTCGGCAACGGGCACTGTAAGCCAGGTAGATGTCCTTAATGGCAGGCATCTTCGCCTCCTCATCCCTCCTTACCAGCGAAGCTTTACGCGCATAGTCGTCGGCCAGCATCAGGTGGTTCTTAGCCATGCTGATACGGGCATGTACAGATGCTGGCTTATACACCTTATCGTCCAGTTTCATCTCTTTGATGATGGTCTTGAGGAGTGAACGAGAGTCGGTCTCGTCGTAGATGGTGAAGTTATTGTTAAACCCAATATGCTCAGCCTCTTTTCTCAACATACGGGAAAAGATGGAGTGAAAGGTACCCATATACAGATAACGGGCATTCTCCATACCCACCAGTTGTCCGATACGGTCTTTCATCTCCCGGGCAGCCTTGTTGGTAAAGGTCAGAGCCAGTATCTGCCAGGGCTTGATACCCTTCTGCAACAGGTAAGCTATCTTGTAGGTAAGTACACGTGTCTTTCCCGAGCCGGCACCCGCAATGATAAGCGAAGGTCCTTCACAGTATTCCACAGCCTGCCGTTGAGCAGGGTTCAGGTCGTCTAACAAATGCTTCTCTGCTTCCATCATTTACGTTTGTAGATACCACTGTTCACCGTTGAGGGATCCACATCCTGTCCTTCTCTCGGTAACAATGGGATATTCTTCATCTCTTTCATAATCTTATACTTCCTCTTCACCATATAGTCAGAAGGGTACTTCGAGGAGTATTTTCGGGGATTCGGCAGTGTCGCTGCTATCAGTGCACAGTTGGAGCGTGACAGATCGATAGCATGACAGTTGAAATGTTCTTGTGCCACGGCTTCCACGCCGTAGATACCATCGCCCATCTCAATGGAGTTCAGGTATACCTCCATGATGCGTTGCTTACTCCATATCAGTTCTATCAGTACGGTGAAATAGGCTTCAAGTCCCTTCCTCACCCAGGTACGTCCCGGCCACAGGAAGACATTCTTAGCCGTCTGCTGAGTAATCGTGCTGGCTCCGAGCTTCCTGCTGCGCTCTGCATTCTTCAGGGCTGCCTTCTCGATAGCTTTGAAATCAAAGCCATGGTGTTTCAGGAAATACTGATCCTCACTGGCCATCACAGCCACCGGCATACTCGGGGATATCTTATCTATTGACACCCAATGATGCTTCCATTTAACAGACTCACCCGCCTGACGCTGTTCATAACTGCGGATGAACATCAATGGTGTACAGAACACCGGGACAAAGCGGAATAATACAACAGCAAGGATGGTGGAAGCAAAGAATGCCACCACCATCCATCTTATGGTCTTTTTGAATATCTTAAAGATTTTCAATGACTTGCTCTGTTCCTGCTGATTACTTCAATGTACCGTTGTTAGCGGCGTTGATCATAGCCTCACTGGCATAGAGGTAAACCTCTACACGACGGTTCTGAGCCTTACCGGCAGCTGTAGAGTTGTCAGCAACAGGATTAGCCTCGCCGAGACCCTCAACAGACTTGATCTGAGAAGCGTTTACACGCTGACCGAGCAGATAGTTCTGCACAGCCTGTGCACGCTGCAGAGAAAGTGTCTGGTTCTTGGCAGCACTCTGCTCAGCGGTAGAGTTCTTCCAACCAGCATTGTCAGTATATCCCTGGATAGCAACGTCACAGTCGGTATATACATTCAGCACATTGTTAGCGAAGTTGGTCAGAGAGTTCTTGGCAGCAGCCTGCAGGGTAGAACTACCAGTGCCGAAGAGGATACCACTATCGAAGGTAACCTTAACAGCCTGCAGACCGTTAGCATCGGTAACGCTCTCTACCTGTGCATTAGCAACAGCCTCTGCGGCAGCCTTAGCCTTATCCATCTTCTTACCGATCAGCACACCAGCGGTAGTACCAACAGCTGTACCAATAGCAGCACCGATAACAGTACTCTTTGTATTCTTACCAATCAGATTACCAATAGCTGCACCTAAAGCTGCACCACCTGTACTACCAAAGATACCACCCTTAGCAGTATTACTCATACCACAACCTGAAAGCAAAACGAGGGAGCAGAGTCCCAAAACTGATACTTTTAAACTTTTCATCTTTTTATAAATTAATTAATAAACCATCTAAAACACTGCTTATAAAAGATAAGGTATACCTATTAATAAGCAAGACAAGATTTTTCACAAATCTCGTGCAAATATAGAAATTTCTTTTAAATAAAACAACGAAATAAGTTTTTTTTATCTTTTAATGTACGAAGAATTACGCGATAACTATGTTTTTAAAATATTTTTTGTACTTTTGCAGGCAAAATTTCTAAAAAGAATCAATAAACTATGGCAAAAGAATTGAAAGACCTCACCAAGAGAGCTGACAACTACAGTCAGTGGTATAATGATTTGGTGGTGAAGGCAGATTTGGCAGAGCAGTCGGCAGTACGCGGCTGTATGGTTATCAAGCCCTATGGCTATGCCATCTGGGAGAAGATGCAGCATCAGTTGGATACGATGTTCAAAGAGACAGGTGCACAGAATGCCTATTTCCCGTTGTTGATCCCCAAATCTTTCCTTTCACGTGAGGCTGAGCATGTAGAGGGCTTTGCCAAGGAGTGTGCCGTGGTAACCCATTATCGTCTGCGTGCAAAAGAAGATAAGAGTGGTGTGGAGGTTGATCCCGCTGCCAAACTGGAGGAAGAACTGATCATCCGTCCTACATCCGAGACTATCATCTGGAATACATATAAGAACTGGATCCACTCTTGGCGCGACCTGCCATTGATCTGTAATCAGTGGTGTAACGTGATGCGCTGGGAGATGCGCACCCGTCCTTTCCTGCGTACCTCAGAGTTCCTCTGGCAAGAAGGTCACACGGCTCATGCTACCCGTGAGGAGGCTGAGGCAGAGGCACAGCGTATGCTCAAGGTATATGCCACCTTCGCAGAAGAGTGGATGGCAGTGCCCGTGGTACAGGGTGTGAAGAGTGAGACTGAGCGTTTCGCCGGTGCCCTTGACACCTACACCATCGAGGCGATGATGCAGGATGGTAAGGCGCTGCAGAGCGGAACCAGCCACTTCCTCGGACAGAACTTTGCAAAGGCCTTCGATGTTACCTATTTAAATAAGGAGAACAAACCCGAATATGTATGGGCTACGTCATGGGGTGTGTCTACCCGACTGATCGGTGCGCTGATCATGACCCATTCTGATGATAACGGACTGGTATTGCCTCCGCGCCTAGCGCCTATCCAGGTAGTGATCGTTCCTATCACCAAGGGTGCCGAGCAGTTGGCAGCTATCAGTGAGAAACTGCAGCCGGTTATCGACAGTCTGCGTAAGGCAGGTATCAGTGTCAAGTATGATGATGCAGAGAATAAGCGTCCAGGCTTTAAGTTTGCCGATTATGAGTTGAAGGGTGTTCCCGTACGTTTGGTAATGGGTGGTCGTGACCTGGAGAACAATACCATTGAGGTGATGCGCCGTGACACCTTAGAGAAAGAGACCCGCAGTCTTGATGGTATCGTAGAGTATGTAGAGCAACTGCTCGAGGATATCCAGAAGAATATCTTCAACAAGGCCAAGGCTTATCGTGATGCACATATCTATGAGTGCGACAACTACGAGGAGTTCAAGGAAAGAGTGAAAGACGGTGGATTCTTCCTCTGTCATTGGGATGGCACTGCCGAGACCGAGGCAAAGATCAAGGAGGAGACACAGGCTACCATCCGTTGCGTGCCCTTCGGTGTAGAACAGACACCCGGCATCGATATGGTATCTGGCAAACCAGCCAAATATCGTGTCATCATTGCAAGGAGTTATTAATCACAACATAATAATAATGGGCGGATCAGCACCGCCCATTATTATTTATTCCTTCTCGAAGAGATGATCGATCTCTTCTATCTCATCGGTATCAAACCACTGATCCAGTTTTGCACGAGCCTTCGCCTTTACCTCTTCGGATACCTCACCCCATACTTTCTGCAGCACAAAGATGAGCACGGCCAAGTCATCACCCAAACCGGCAATGGGTATAGCATCGGGCACCACATCCAGCGGACTGATCAGATAACCCAGTGCACCAATGATAATAGCCTTGTCTTTCAGGGATACCTTATCACTCTGCAAGGTATAAAAGAGACAAAGAGCGGCATAAACCAGTTTGGCACCGGCACGCTTAGCGATACGTGAGATCTTCTCAACAAACTCAGACTTCGTGAATTTATTGCTATATTGCATAAAATCAGGTACTTCCATAGTCATTAACGATTAAGTGTAAAACAATAATACTATTATCTAACGTGCAAAAGTATTAAAAAGTTCCTTTTTAACTCAAATATTTTTGCTAAATAAACAAAAAATGATTATCTTTGCATCATAGAAATGTAACTACAACAAAAGAAGTACAGAATACAGGTCGTATCGGTTCGATCGGGATACTCATCAAATAATAACTGAAACCGAGAAGGTACCTCTTGCTAATGGCGGGCCATATAAAGTTCTTTTCAGGAACCTAAGTTGTATAACCGGTGGATTACAAAGGCGGAGGGCTCTCAAATCTTAATAGCTCGGAGTTTCATCACATCATCGGTACGACCCTTTTTCTTTTAAAACCTCAATAATTATGTTTTCCGGAATCATTGAAGAATTCGCAACTGTCGTGGCTATCCGTCATGACCAGGATAATATTCACTTTACCCTTACCTGTTCTTTCGTTGATGAACTGAGCATCGATCAGAGTGTATCACATAACGGTGTATGTCTCACGGTGGTGGAGATTACCGACAACAACTATGTGGTGACCGCCATGCGAGAGACCTTGGAGCGTTCCAACCTCGGACTGCTGAAAGTGGGTGATAAGGTAAACGTGGAGCGCTCGATGCTGATGAACGGTCGGTTAGACGGACATATCGTACAGGGACATGTAGATATGACCGCTACCTGCATCGCCATGGAGGATGCCGCCGGCAGTACCTATTTCACCTTCCAATACCCATACGACCGTGAGATGGCCGCACGTGGCTACTTCACCGTTGACAAAGGTAGTGTGACCGTCAATGGCGTGTCGCTGACGGTATGCAACCCCACCGACGATACCTTCCAGGTGGCTATCATCCCATACACCATGGAGCACACCAATTTCTGTGATATCCGAGTAGGCACCGTGGTGAATATCGAGTTCGACATCCTCGGCAAGTATATCGCTCGTCTGCAAGCATTACAATAAGCGTTCCATGGAGAGAAAATACTGGTTTGTTTTCTGTAAAGGCGATCTACTTTTGGAGAAAACCTCTGATGGCCGTTATACCATCCCTTATCAGGAAGAGGCTCCTACCCCATTGAAGGAATGGACCAACGTACATACCATCACCCCCTTCGGTGATGATGATGTGCGTACCTATACCATCGATGGTCCTGTCACCGACAACCCCCGTTATGAGATGTGTGGGTTGCGCGCTACCTATAACAAACTGCCCCACGAGCTCTATCAGATAGCCGGCAAGTGCCAGGAGATCCTTTATTGGGATGCCAACACCCGGTTTTGCGGTGTCTGCGGCGGACCCATGAAGATGCATACCGAGATCTCCAAGCGTTGTACCCACTGTGGCAAGGAGATATGGCCCCTGTTAGCGACGGCCATCATCGTGCTCATCCATCGTGAAGACAAGGTGCTGCTCGTCCATGCTCGTAATTTCCGCGGAAAGTTCTTTGGCTTGGTGGCCGGCTTCGTAGAGACCGGAGAAACGCTCGAGGAGGCTGTTGTCCGTGAGGTGCACGAAGAGGTTGGCATCAAGATTAAGAATATCCGTTATTTCGCATCACAGCCATGGCCCTACCCCTGTGGACTGATGGTTGGCTTCACGGCCGACTATGTCAGTGGTGAGCTCCACCTGCAGCGCAGTGAACTGGATGATGCCGGGTGGTTCGACCGTGACCATCTGCCCCCTGTGCCCGACAAGATGAGCATTGCCCGTCAACTCATCGACAGTTGGTTGGAAGAGTCTTCTAAATAATATTCATTACCATTGAGACATTTTCATCAAGATACAATAGTATTGCTGGCCAAGCCTTTGTTGCTGGGCGTGCTACTCTTATGGCCGACAGTTAATATCCATGCCCAGAAATACAAGGAGTTCCTCCACTGGGCAGACAGCATCCTGTCTATACGCTATCAGAAAGCAGATATCGACACCAACTATATCGTCCGTCCAAAGACGAAATGGACGGTGAAAGGAAAACTGAATCTCTCTGGCGCACGACTGAGGGTTGTGGGTATGGAGGATGATCATCGTTTTATGTCGGACATGAGCGCTGATTATAAGTCGACGATCAGTGCCGGTGTCAGTTATATGGGTATCTCACTGAACATGGCCCTGAATCCCGCCAAAATGATGGGGCGTTACAACGACTACGAGCTCAACATCAACTCCTACGGTAAGAAGATGGGGTTCGACTTTATCTATCAGAATGCCCATAATTTCAAGGGCTGGCATGATTACGAAGGGAATGAGCGCATCTACCTGTCACCCAACGTACTAAAGCTGGAGACCCTCAATATCAATGCTTATTACGCCTTCAACCACCGTCGGTTCTCCTACCCTGCTGCCTTTGCACAGAGTTATATCCAGAAACGGTCGGCCGGCAGTTTTCTGCTCGCCGTATCAGAACAGGGACAGACCGGCACCTTCGACGACGATTACAGCATCAAGTTCAAGATGACCAATATCGGCATTGGCGCTGGCTATGGCTACAACTACGTTCCTCATCGCCGTTGGCTCCTTCACCTGTCGGCCTTGCCCACCTTCATCGTCTACAGCAACACCTCCGTGCGTTTGGACGGCGACAAGGTACCGCTCGACTATCATTTCCCCGAGGTGATCATCACAGGGCGTGGTGCTATCGTCAGACAGATCGGTAACATGTTTGCCGGTCTCACCATGGTCTACACCTTCACCAGTATAGGCGACGAGCACGTCTTGTCTGTTCAGAACAACAAGTGGCGCATGCGTGCCTTCTTCGGCTTTAGGCTGTAGGATAATCTTCCAAAGATTTAATGATAGAGAACCGTTATTATTCTCTATCATGACCTAGTTTAATTTGACATATGGAACTGACCACTATCTTCGGTGTCCGTGATGATAACTGTCGGTGGCCGTGATCACTACTACACCCCTCAGTAATGATCACGGCCACCAGTAACACTGTTTATTTCCAATAGAAGTAGTGGTATAGTTGATGAGTCATAGAGATAGTTTGCGAAATGAGGAAGTCTACTGTTTACCTAACATATGCTGATAATATGCTGGTTGTCTTATCGTATCCCATGCTTTACGTAACACGAGATTAGCATGATGTTCGGACTGAGGATTGTCGTTAGCGGCGATAATACGATAATAACACTCGTCACTTCCAAACAGGGATCGACCAAGATAAGCCTTTGTCTCCAAGAGTAACCTATCTATACTCTTATTAAAATCCTCTTCAGATACCGTCATCCCTAAAGAACGAATCTTTTCTTTAACAGTCTCTTTTAGTAGTTCTGGATTGAAATCATTAATGAAACGCTCTTGGGATTTATATTTTAGCTCTGATACGTGAGAGTCCTGATAGGTTTTTGCCATTTCAGCTGCGCAACGGTTGAATAAGAATGTCATATACCAACTCGTCTCATATGGTGCCGGAAAATAGGGAACTGTCACATCAGGGACGATGCCCATATTAGAAGATAAAGGACGTTTATTCAAACAGGAAACATATGAAAGCTTATCGTTAACAGATGGTATGCTATCCAGATAACTCTTTTGTATAGATCGTCCACAAGGTGTTAGATAGCGTGCTACAGATATCTGTATGGCCGAACCGTCTTGGAAAGGAAGAGTCTCTTGGATCAATCCTTTTCCAAAAGTAGTCTCACCAACGATTACGCCACGATCCCAATCTTGTATTGCACCAGCAAACAACTCAGCCGCTGACATCGTTTCACCATTGACAAGCAGTGCCAATAAACCTTTCTCGAAGCAGCCGGACTTTTTAGCCTTGAATACCTGTCGGTCAACATGAGCTCCTTCTGCAGTAAACACTATCTTGTCGCCATCCAACAACTCATCAGCTATCTCTACTGCAACATCTGTCAACCCACCATGATTGTTACGAAGGTCGATGATCAGATTCTTCATACCATCTTTCTTCAGTGCATTTACTGCTGTACAGAACTCATTGGCTGCTACTTCTGAGAAAATAGTAAGTTGAATAAAGCCGGTAACCTTATCTAACATATAATATTTTAACGACGACAACTTATTAATCGGTTTTGTTGAAGTCTGATTATTGTTTATATTAGGAGAAGGTTTGACTGATATGCTATTCGACGGCACAGTGGCTGGTTGAGCAAGGATCGACTGTTCTTTCATCTTAGCTTGCTGAGCGGGAAGGTACATGGTAAAAGGATCCAATTCCTGCAGCATTCTGGTTATTTGACGATCAACGAACTCTGCTTTGGAAACGGAGTCGACATACATATTCATGATGGCATACATCACCATATTGAATTTCTCTTCAGGTGATTGTTGTGCATATATCTGTTTAACAGGTATTACGAAGAAAAAGGCCATTAGGATGATTCTCCACGATATTTTTTTGAAGGTAATCATAATTATTGTTCGATTAATTGTTTTACCAGTTGTTCCAATTGATCTCCATGAATATTCTTTTCAGATAGATTCCCATGTTTGTCAATCAATACGATATAGGGTACAGACTGCACGGCATAGTTTCTAACAGCCTCATCTTTCCATGCCTTCAATGAACAGAGTTGTGTCCAAGGAAGTCCTAAGTCTTTAATAGCTTTTAGCCATGCGGAACGGTTATTGTCTAATGATAAGCTAACGATATTCAAACCTTTGTCATGGTATTTTTCATACAAGGCAATAATCTCTGGTGCCTCCTGACGACAAGGTCCACACCATGAAGCCCAGAAATCAAGTAGTGTAACACAACCCTCTTTGACATAATCAGAGAAATGTACATCTTTTCCATCTATCGTCTTAGAGGAAAAATCACGATATGGATTCCCTTTATGAGTCAGTTGTTGTGACCGCGCAATATACTCTCTTTCATTTTTCTCACGAAGAATGCGCTGTTCATAATGATCTCTAAATATACCATCTACTTTTTGATATAACTGCTGATACAATTCTTCAGTAAACATCTCTGTCGGACGACCGAAAAACATATATGCCCCTACCGGATTTGTAATGTTATCAGCAATATATTGGATAATACCAGGATTCAGAGCGTCATATTGTTCCTTGATATAATCATTGTTATCAGTGATACCTACCTTATTCAGACTATCCAATCGGGCACTTACTCTTTGTCGCGTCTCACGATTAGGAGCCAGGATCCGGCGATCATATTCCTGATTCATCCGTCCTCCACTTAGAATAACGTCTTGTCCTTGATAATCAATCTTCACGATACCATCTTCCAAAATACATTCTGCCTCCGGTAAGCCATAACCAAAATAACGATCCTTCATCGGCAACGCTAGTCGGGCCATATACGGTTTATCTGTAACAGGTGTACTGAAAGTATAAATACCATCTTTGATGACAGCACTATCAATACATAAGGTTAGGTTACGGTCGCCTATCCCCTCCTGGAAAAGATAGATAGGCAGACCATCATAATCATTACTGTGTATATAGCCCGTCAACTGTAAAGTCTGAGCATTCATGCTGACAGACAAAAAAATCGTTAACAACGACAACAAGAACTTTTTCATTTAATAATATGATTTGTCTTTAACCACTTAACTATTGTCTGTAACACCTCTTCTGAAACGGGTTCCTTTATATCCTTGTATTCATCCTGAGTACCCTTCTTGCAAGGTAATAACAGGTGATTAACATTGCTAATAGGAACTGTTGTAACATTCTTATTATGAGCAAGATATTTCTTTACATTCGAGAGATTCTGCTCGCAGTTGACCATAATATCCTTCGTTCCATTAATGGCCAATACCGGTACGTTCACATTACATAAATAATCAGCTGGATTATATTGAATGAAAAAACGATACCATGGAGTGGTAGCCTGCATCGTATACATATAGATAGGGAAACGGAAATGATCAAACTCAATATTCAAAGTCTTAAAGTATGCATCATCTTTTACCTTCCACTCATTGTAGGCATCCCAAAGGACCTTGGCCAAGGTAGCACTGTCGGCTTCTGCATTTTCATAAACCTTATGGAACATGATATCATTGATCTCGTCATATCTTTTCATATCATGTTCAGGAATTGGTGAGGTATGTACGATATCATAATTTTGCTGGATCAGTGAAGAGAGTCCATCGGTCATCAAGCCAGCCAAGGATATCAGATAACGAATATCCTTACAGATAGAGGCGGCAATGGAAATGACAGCTCCACCCTCACTATGTCCGATAGCACCGATTTTTTTCTTGTCAATATCCTTACGCGTTTTAAGGTAATTGATAGCAGCGATACAGTCATCAGCGAAATCTGCAGTGGTAGCCTCAGCGTAATTGCCGTTAGTCTCTCCCACCCCACGGTCATCCATACGTAATACGGCCATGCCATGGGCTGTCAAATAGTCGGCAATCTCTTTGAATACCTTATGACCAGCCATCGTGCCGTCTCTATCTTGAGGATTTGTACCCGACATTATCACTACGGCTGGAGCTTTCTTCACACCTTCCGGCAAGGTGAGAGTAGCTCCGTAATGCAGGGTATCAGCTCCATTAAAGACGACTTTTTCTTCCTTCTGCGAATAAACAGCGATAGCCATAATCATGGCTATCGCTAATATAAGAGATCGTTTCATTATTCGTTTTTCAGATAGTCAATAACAAAGCTTAACTCATCCACCAAGGCAGTAGGACTACCAAAATAGCCATTAGAGAACCAACGGGCATTACCATGCTTGTCAATTACCATCTTCATAGGTATACCGGAAGAGTGGAACATAGAAGCATATGTACTGTATATTTTCTCTTTCTTTCCCTGTGCTGTCGGCTCGTCATAGCATACTTGGAAAGTGTATCCCTTCTCATTGATAAAGTTCTTTACCTTCTGTTTGTAATTCCTATCGGTCTCCATAGTAGAGATAAACAAGAACTGAACATCCTTATCATTTTTGTATTTATCAACTGTCATCTGCATTCCAGGCATCGCAGCCTTGCAAGGACCACACCAGGTAGCCCAGAAGTCGATCACGATAATCTTACCTTTCAGACTATTCATATCAAGACGTCCACCTTGCATCTTCTCCATAGAAAAATATTGTGCAGGCTTACTGATAATATGAGAAAGTACCCTTTTCTTTAAAGCCTCTAATGACTCACTGGATTTCAAAGAATTGTAGTAATCAGTAAAGACAGGATACTGCTTCTTCAGAATAGTACTTCCATTATATTCTTTTTCAAGGAAAGCGAGCATCTCTGGTGAAGCAGCGTTTCTGCGCAGTCCATCCTTTACGATGGGCAGTATTTCATTATTACGTCCACATTTCTCGAGCATGCTTACATAGAAAGTACTGAAGTCGGTATCACGTGTTCCGTAATAGGTCTCCAGTGTGTCAGCCAATGCCATTGCCTGTTTTGTGTAGCCCATATCGTTGAGAATCTGCGCATACACAAATTGGGCTGACAGATTATTACTATACATCATCTCTTTCCACTCTGCAGGAGAATAAACCAAGTTCGCACCTTCTCTCGGACGTGACATCACTTCATCACGGATGGCTTTTGCACGATCAAACAGTTGTTGAGCTGTTTCGTCTTTTCTGTCATACGGTATCTGCACTAAATGCCAGAAGTAAGTCCACAACATGTCGTTTGGAGAAACCTTTATACATTCAAACAGTCGAGAATAATCTTTATTCATCGCTGCGGTATAAACATAGATTCTAAACAGTTCTGAATATGATTTCGTTGACATATCTTCTGCAATAAAGTTGTCTTTATATTTTTCTGCAGGATATTGTTTCAGTATTTGGTGGAATCTATCTGCAAAATCACTACTCTGGTATTCCTTATGCAATTTCTTTATCGCCAGTTCACGAGCCAGCTCACCATTAGGATAACGACTCATTATGATATCATTGAATTGCTGAGTCAATTCTGTATCCCAAAGAACTTTACTGATGCTGTAACCCTTTAACAACTGATTCTCCGTTAGGGGCTTTTGCTTATCTAACTCAAGAAGATGATAAGCATTCTTTTTGAACAATTCCATATTGGTAGTAGCAGAGTCAGTCATCAATGCCCTAATAGCATAATAGGTCACATCGGGGAACTGCTCTGGATGGTCACGCAGTTCATTATTAATCCAATAGGCTACTACGCTATTATCGAGTTTCCTGAATGGAGCCTTCTGTACGGTAGGTATTCCGCCTAAGTCTTGTGTGTTAGCACCGCGCAGCATCGCCCAACCGATATTGGCAGATGGCATGCTCTTTCCATCTTTATTCACATAACTGGCATAAGTCCATTCATTACCACCCACATCAACGGTATCACGATCATAGAATTTCCAAACCACTAAAGCAGTATTCTCGGGTAGAGTGAAAGACGTTTTGAGGTTATTCTGTTCCTTAGTCAGTTTCATGTCGAATGCTTCCCATCGATAGTCGCGCCAACAATAAAAAACGCCCTTTACTTGTTTTAGGGTTTTAAACAGATCCTTACTGGGTTGATAAGTGATCGTTACGTTTGCACCGGGAGTTAACATCTCCGGCATTAGTTTACATGTAGTTTCCTGCTGCGCATCTGCCATAGTAACAGACAGGGCAAGCATAAGTGTTGCAAAAATCTTTTTCATTTTTTTATATTTTCTTTTTTAAGAGTTTCTATTACAGTAATTAACTCATCCATCAATTCACTAGGACTTCCCTGATAGCCACTGGCCCGATAACGAACTTTTCCATTCTTCAGGATAGCTTTCTGTGGTATGCCTGATGCATTTGGAAAGAGATTACGATAGACACGTGAACCATCATGAGTACCTGGGGTATCTTCATCGAAAGCAATGAGCATATCATGATAACCTTTTTCTTTCCAATAGTTGTTCAGTTGTTCTTTCGTAGCCCTATCTTGTGTATCCACGAAATAGAATTTCACATGGGGATCGTTGATATAATGTTCCACGGCCATTTGCATCCCTACAAGGGCTGCGCAACATGGAGCACACCAGGTAGCCCAGAAATCAAGTACCACAATATCATCCTTGGTAAAATCCTCAGAACGTATCCTACCTCCATTGATATCTTCTATATCAAAAGGAGTGTAGTTGTCTGACACTAATCCTTGCGAAACATGTTTCAGCAATTCCTCTTTTGCCTCTGGTGTCTTAAGAGAATAAAGGTATTCGTCGAAACTGGATGCCGGAGCCTGCGGTGAGGATGTGTAATATGTCTTTAACATTTCCATTAGGTGTGGAGTCATCTTGTTATGAGCAGCCGATGCTTTCAGTACCTCCAAGATCTTTTCCTCTTGACCCAGTTGTTCAAGACATCTCACGTATGCCTCATTACCCGTAGGATCGTAATTAAACCGTTCCTCAATAGGAATCGCATCCATCAACTCAACAGCTTGCTGATAATGACCGGTACGACGTGCTAATTCTGTCATCACCGTCAGATAGTAATTGAAGGTCTGCCTATGTTGATATCTTGCTTGTAATGGCGAAAGCCCAGAACCAGCAGTGTTTCCAGGAAAAGACAGTTTGTTTCGCAGTTCCTCGATATAGCGTAAGGCTATTTGATAGTAGGTATGAGGGTCTCTATCTGGGAACTTCATCGATTGCTTAGGCTGATGGAGGAACGCATCTTCAATCATGCTGGAATTCATTTCCTTCAATAACTCTTCCAGCTGATCATATTTCTTTGCATCAAAAAGTTCTTGTGACAGCCTTCGGTAGAAATTCGAATAGAGATAACTCTGATAATCCGGTTTACGATAAAATTCCATTACGGGGAAATCCTGTTTTACTTGCTCTGCTTTCTTAAAATACTCTTCACCCTTGACAGAATATGGAATCTCCATGGCCTTACGACGAGCTAACCTTCCTTTAGGAAACCGCTTGATCATCATTTGATCAATCTCATGAGATTTCTCTTTATCATTCAATAAGAACAAGTAAGCAAAACTGAGATTGAATAAATCATCTTCACCCAAATTGTTCATCCGGGCTATTTCACTGAGTGTTGATTTGATGTTCTGTGAAGCGTGCTCACCAAGAAGTTCCTTATAGAGATAAACCTCCTCGTAGAAATACTGTCGTCTGTTTTTCGGGTAGCTTTTCTTCTCAGCATCGACCAGTGATTTCAATAAAGATCTATCACAATCCTTGTCAGTCGGATCAAAATAGTTGTTAACACCCATATATCCTGGGGCAGACATAACAGATGGGGTAAGGAAAGCAGCTTTGCCGATAGATGCTCCGGGCATCAGTTGATGTTTCTTGTTATACACTTGAAACAAATACCCCTTGTTGTCATTATTGTCTATTACATCAGAGTGTGTACTAAAAGAATCTTGGAATTTAAAGGCAACAAATCCAGATTGAGCAGGAACGACGAAGGAGCCTTCCCAAAGATTCTTACCTTTAGCACTTAACTCAACATCATGTATTTTCCAACGATAATTGTCATAGACATATGCAACAGCTGTAACCAAGTGTTTCCCATCAAGAACCGTTCCCTGACTATTATAACTAACACGAACTTCAGAGCCTGCTATCATAACAGCAGGTTCCGAAGTCATCCCCCTTTGTTGGGCAGCAAGCGCACCAACTGAAGAGAGAGCCAATAACGTCAGGAAAACTTTCATCACATTCATTGTGACTATTTCTCGTTTTTAAGAATCTCGATAACAGCTGTGATCTCATCCATCAGGCCGCTGGGACTTCCACCATAACCTTCTGCACGATATCTAATGCGTCCATTCTTAAGGATAGCTTTCTGTGGAATACCAGAAGTACCTTTGAACATATCACTATATACCTTATTATATCCCTTACTCTCAGCAGACTTGTTCTGATCGTAAATCACCTGCATATTATGATATTTTCCACGTGCCCATATACGGTCAACAGAACCACCCGGAGTATCTTGAGTCTGCACGAAATAGAATTTCACATGGGGATCATCTGCATATTTATCTACAGCCAACTGCATACCGGCAAGGGCAGCAATGCAAGGAGCACACCAGGTAGCCCAGAAGTCAAGCACTACGATATCATCCTTGCCGAAAGAGGCTGAGTTAACCGTTCCTTTAGCATTATGCTTCTGCAGGTTGAATGGTGTGAACGGCTCATTAACCAAGCCTTCACGAACGTGTCTCATCATCATCTCTTTAGCTTCGGCAGATTTTAGTGAAGAGAAATACTCGTCAAAAGTCTTAGCTGGTTTATCCTTCAAGGAATCATAATAGGTGCGCAGTCTGTCAATAAGAGTAGGAGTCATCTGTCCTGCAGCTGCAGCACTCTTCAATGCCTGGAGAGCCTCATCCTTACGATTGAGTTGTTCCAGACTGAGTACATATGCCTGATTACCCGCAGGATATTGCTTGTAGCGGTTATTCTCCGTAATCTTATTCATATAATCAACGGCCTCTTGATAACGGCCACTGCGCTGGAAAATCTCCGTTTGAACACAGAGATAGTAATTTAGCGAATTCTCATGTGCTTGTCGTGCCTGTGCATCAGACATCGTACGACCATAATAGTCAATATTCTCACCTACCTTTGAGATCATACAGTCGATAATCCTTTTACTCACGTCAACATACTCCTTTGGGTCAATGGGAGCTTTCTGAATCAAGAACATCGGTCCATGCATGTATACATCGGCAGCAGTATTGAAAGAACCCTCTTCCATCACTTCCATCATCTTGTCATACTGTTTGTCACTGTACAATTTACGTTCAAGACCAGAATAGAAATTAGCATAAGGGAAACCTTGTGGATCAGGATTCTTCAACCATTCCCTGAAAGGATAGTTCTTACGGAACTCATCTGCTGCTTTGTAGAACTCATCACCCTGTAACTGATACAGTTTGCTGGCTGCCTCACGACGGTTAAGCATACTGTATGGTTTCACGGCGTTGAAGGCATTTAACACACTGTCGGCTTTCGCATTCTCTTTCAGGTCGAACATATAGGTAGTCCAGATATTATAGACATCCTCATCGGTCTTATTCGGTTCTGCCTCCAGCACACTAAGAAGATAACGGATACCGCCTTCTGCCTTATCACCATACTGATGACGGAAAACAGACTTCATGACATTGAAGAACTTATGTCCCTCTTTGGGATACATCTTTGTCTCTTTGTCCATCCACATCATGATGGCTTCATCTGATATTTCCTGATAAGACTGAGTAAAATAGCCAGAAACGCCCATATTCAATGATGGTTTACGTAATATGCCCCAGGCCAGTTGTGCACCTGGCATAGGTTTTTTATTAGCATCACCAATCATATAGATATAACCTTGATCAGCATTGTTATCCACTGTATCAGGATATTCTGATAGGCTGGCTTGGAACTTAAAAGCTACAAGTCCGCAATCTTCAGGGATCGTAAACGATCCTTTCCAAATATTGTCACCGCTGTTGTTGAGTATGACATCCCGTATGTGCCATTTATAATCATCATAGGTGTATGCAAAGCCATAGATATGTGCCTCACCACCTAAGGGTCCTCCCTTTGCATCGTATGATACGGTAATGGTTTGTCCGGCAAATAGCGGATCAGCGGATAAAGACAGTCTGTTAGTCTGTTGTGCAAAAACTATCGTTGGCAATATAAAAATCATTGCCGTCAACAAAAGATAAATACGTTTCATATATAGCATAAATTTTTTTGAATAACGAAGAGACTATGTCAATATGATATTTATTTAATTATTATATCATTTGACACAGTCTCTTCCTTAACGTTTAATTAGCAATAGCCCTTAAGTCAAGACCATAGTTATTCTTGAAATGATTCAGGATGATATTCCACTTCGTATTGATAAGTGGGTACTTCAGATAAGTAGCCATGAATTCATCACTGCAGTTTAGAATCATTGTCATATAATAGGTACGGTCATTATTCATGATGGTCTCAGTCGTAGAGTTTGCCCAAGTGCTATAGCCTGATGTGTATTTATACAACCAGAAGTTTACACCCGATCCCCATGAGTTGGAGTAATATTGTGGCAAGAATCCTCTGTTGAAGAAATCCTCATGATCCAGTGTATATGAATATGCACCGGGATAATCCAAGTAGAAATTTGGTTCGTTGACATAGTCTGTCACATCAAAGAACTCCTGCGGGAATGTCATGATTCCCTTGGCTATGTAATAATTGATCAGGTCAGACATCAGCGCCACCTTCTCAGCCTGTTTCTCAGCGGGAGTCATCTGATCAAGACGGTTCATACCGGCAATGATGATACTATTACCGTCGGTCATCAGACGATGATTGTAGTTGGTCTTCATGCTATAGGTAGGATCATACACAATCTCATTATAGCAAGAGTCAGCCAGGAAGACACGATAAGGAATACCGCCGTTCTTAAGAATATCGTCTGGCAGATACTTCAACCAGATATCATTGACATAATCCAACATCTTACCTACGTTGGCAGGATTGCCGGGAATCACATAGTCGGTACCTCTGGAAGATGCTTTACCGGTATATTTGATCCAGTTGGCATCCTGCTGAGTGAAAGAGTATACGAAATAAGAGCCATATTTCTCATACAGTTGTTTGATACGGGCATTATCAGCAGCTGAGGCTGCACCCTGATCCAACTGATAATCTTCAATAATATCTATTGGAGCCTCAAGATCTTTATCACTAGTACATGAAATGAAAAAGCAGGAAAGCACCAATGCACTTATGATGACATATTTTTTTTTCATAACTTTAAAATCTTAATTATTCTTTACTACAGATTGTCTTTCTGACATACTTCTGTTTTCACTTTGCTGTAATAAGCGATTATTCTCAAACAGCGCATTAGGAAGCGGAAGGGTGTACATAGGGTCTTTCTCGTTCAGTGTGAACACATAATGCTGACCGCCCTCATCATACAAGTATTCGTGGGTGATGGCTGGCATGCCATAACGCCGCAGGTCGAACCAACGGAATCCTTCATAGCAGAATTCTTTTCTACGCTCATCACGGATAGCCTGAAGCAGTTCATCGCCTGAGAGGTTCCTGTTCTCATACCCATTGATTCGTGATTTACAGAAGGTATTCAGGTCATCCATAGCAGCACCACCTTTTCCTGAGAGTGCCTCGGCTTCTGCCTTGTTCAGATAAGCTTCTGCCACACGGATGGTCTGACACAAAGCAGCGTTTCCATAAACCTTTTTAAATACGCTCCAATCATCTGTCGGGAAACCGAAGAGTCTGTATCTGATATCATTTGTCTGGTCAAACAACATAATCAGATCAGTAGCAAAACGACCACAACGGTATGGAGAAGACTCTACTCGTGTGCCAGGACCGAACATCCAAAGCACTTCGGGATTTCCATAGTCATAAGGATTATAGTTATAGGGCAAGGAATAGGGATCGATCTGTGTCATGTTGTACAAGGCAGACTGCTTCAGGGCCTTATTAACCTCTGCAATACACTCATCATATTTATCCATAAAGAGATAAACCCTTGATAAGATAATATGTATGGAGGGTTGGTTAATGCGATAGTTGCTCTTGACATACTCCAGGGGATCCATCAGACGAGCAGCCTCCACCAATCCGGGAACGATTAGATCCTCGTAAACCTCTCTGACGGATGCACGGGCAATACCCTCATCAGAAAGGTTGGCATCCGTCTTCAAAGGAACGCCCAATCCTTCCTTATTATAATTATAAGGTTCGCCAAAGAGGTTGACCAACTGGAAGTACATCAGTGAACGGATAGCCAGCGCTTCTGCCTTTACACGGTCTTTGTTCTCCTGATTTCCATGGGCATCATCTATATTATCAAGAACGGCATTACAACCCATAATCTTCTTATAGAATCCCTTGTATGCATTCTCCACAGCCTCTACTTCATTACCATAGCCATTCTCATCACACATATACGGCTGCCACTGATAGTATGCCGCATACTGTAGGGTTTCCTTGGAGTTGATGAAGGAGTTGATATATCCACCGGCCGCATTGTCCCAGTAAGTACTTTGGAAATCCGGTGCACAGTCATCGTCCAACATGGAGATAAAAGAGAAATCTGGATTATAATTGTCCGGATAGGCATTACCGATAAGAAACTCCGAAAAGTCTTCTGTTGTCTTAGGTATCACTTCACTCTGTGACTCTTCCTCCAGGAAATCTCCACATGATGACATGAAGAGACAGACCACAGTCAACAGGAGCATAACACGATCTGTTGCTCTCTGTCTTACACCTATTTTATATATATTCTGTTTCATATTTAAGTTCTTTTTATACAACATATTAGAATGACATGTTCAATGAGAAAGTCAAAGATCGGCGGGCAGGCCAATTAGCGGTTTCTGGATCTCGTCCCTCCCACTTCTTATCGAAGGAGATGAAGAACGGGTTGGTAAGACTCAGGTCGCAATAGATATTTCTCATGCCCAGCATCTGAGCAAAGTTGTTGGGTACATTATATTGTAAGGATAATGAACGACAACGGATAAAGTCAGTCTTTGCCACACGTACGGAAGAGTTATTGTATGCTTCATAGATATTGTATTGCATATCTGATGAGGTATACGAATTATTAATAGTCAGTGGCAGTGTCACATTCAAGTTATTAGGTCTTCCCTCTGGAATAGATGGGATATCTGTATACATCTCATCACCCGGCTGACGCCATCTGTCGGCCATATATCTGGGAAGGTTCTCTTCCGGACGTGGAGCACCTGAGGTGGCGAAATAACTCGGTAAGAAAGTCTTTGCACCGAACGACATGGCGAATGATGCACGAAGATGGAAATTCTTATATCGTAAAGAGGTGTTCATACCACCGAAGAGATCCGGCTCTCTCGTTCCTGCCTTTACCAAGAAATCAGTATAGTCTGTAGCATCCGTTATGTCAAGCTTATTGAAGGTTGGACGACCCGTCTCGTGATCAAGTCCCGCAAAGTCGAAAGCATAGAACGTACCATACTCGTCACCGTCTTTAATAAATGTTCCATTCAGATAGTCGGTAAGAGAGTTGACACGGTCCTTGCTGTCTACACTGTTCTTCACCTTACTGGTATTGAAAGAGAGAGACCATGTCCAATCACGTGTTCTGATAGGTGTGACGCTGACGATCAACTCATAACCCTGGTTCCTCATGGTTGTACCGTCGATATAAGCGGCATCCACACCGTACTCAGCACTCACTTCTCTTGAAGCAAGCACGTTACTCTTCTTGTTGTACATATTGAAACCGGCACTCAGGCGACCGTTGAAGAAAGAGAAGTCTACACCTAAGTTCCAATCCTTGGTCTTCTCCCATCCCAGATCAGGATAAGGCAAAGATACCAATGACAGATAATACTGATGGTAATAGGTGTGCATGCCACCATCCTTTGCAATCAGATAGGGAGAAACAGCGGTTACAGCATTTCCTCGCCAACCATAAGCGAATGAGATATCAAACATATCATACCAGTCGCGGGCCCACTCCATGAATGGTTCTTCACCGATACGCCATTTAGCACCAAGAGAGAAAGAAGGGTTGAAACGCTTGTTCTCATCCTGACCGAATCGGTTGGAGGCATCCATACGAGCATTCATATTCAGCACGTAACGATTATCATAGCTGTAAACAGCTGTGAAATACTCGCTCAACGTATTGGATTTCGTATTAGTCACATTGGTTCCGGCCCTCATCATTTCAGCCAAATCAGTAAGACTTCTGTAGCCCGTAACATTATCGAGTGTAGCCAACGAGGGTACTGTAGCAAATGTCTCTCCACGATATTTCAGATAGCCATAACGCAGATTGGTCTCTCCGTCTACCTTATTTGATGTAACCTGTGCACCCAGGTTCAGGGTGACAGAGTGTTTCTCAGCAAAAAGTTTATTAAATACCAAAGCCCCACGGAAAGAGTAATTGATATTACTGTTGTTCTGCATGTTCAGCAAACCGCCATACGGTAAGATACTGGAAGCCTCTTCACGAGAGTTCACCGGAGCCTCACCATATTCATAGCCACGAAGAGAAGCTATATAATTAGAATACTCTGTGGCCCACGACTTGATATTACTGTTAGCCATAGAGAAAGAGCCACTGCCCTGGAACTGCAGACAATCCAGGATATTCCATTTCAGATTCAGCGCACCTTGGAATGTCTTTCCAATTGACTTACTGCCGGTGTTGTCAATCTCATTCAAGATATTATAATTGTAATAATATCTGTTAGCATAAGAGTAGCTTGTAGATCCGTATTTATCATGATAGAAATAGGTTCCGTCATCATTATAGGCGGCAATACTGCGGGTAGTATTCATGGCATATTCATAAGGACTGACACCATAAGCAAAGTCAGTTGTCTTACGGAAACTACCGTTCATCATCAAGTCGATAATCAACTTCTTGCTGACACGGAAGGTCGTATTTGAGCTGGCTGTAAAGTTGAACATATCATTACCCTTGGCTTCACCAGCTGTATTGTTAATGCCCAGAGAGATACGACTTGACACGGTATTGGAACTGGCAGAAAGACTGATATTGTGATTGGTACTGAATGCTGTTCTGAAGAGCAGATCAAACCAGTCGGTATTCATCATCTCCAGTTTCCTGAATTCCTGTTCAAACTCCTGACGAGTAATCTTCTTGTCTCTCAACTGTGAGATAAGACCGGCATAACTGATATTCAGCACATCATTGGTATACTGGTTTCTGTCTTGCCACATCTCCTGCTGGAACTGCATATACTCCTGAGAGTTCATCATGTCGTAAAGACCATAGTCAGGACGCTCGGTCAATGTCATATTACCGTTATAGTTGACACTCAGTCCACTACCCTGCTTAGCCTTCTTAGTAGTAATGACGATGACACCATTAGATGCCTGAGAACCATAGATAGCCGTAGCAGAAGCATCCTTCAGTACGGTGATTGTCTCGATATCAGCAGGATTTAACCAAGAGATGGCATTACCAGCCGTCTCTGTCAATTCCTCCATATTACTGGACAGCGGACTGGCATCATTGGGTATTGGAGTAGGATTAGTCTGGATCACATCATCAACTACCCACAGTGGTTCCTGATTGCCAAGGATTGTACTGGTACCACGAATACGGATCTTTGGTGTACCACCTACCTTACCTGTCGTATTGACAACCGACATACCAGGAATGATACCCTGCAGCATCTGGTCAATCGTAGCCTCACCGGCAATCTTTATATCATCAGCCTTCACTTGGGTAACGGCACCAACATATTCACCTCTTTTATATGTACCATAACCAGTAACGATCACGTCATCGATCATATTGTCTGACACCATGGTGATCGTGCCGTCTTTAGCAGCAACAGTAACGGTCTTCATACCAAGGTAAGAAATCTGCAGCTTATCACCTTCACTGAGGTCATCAATGGTAAACCTACCGGCATTGTCTGCTATAACTCCATTATTCTTACCAACAACCTGAACGGTGGCACCCATCAAAGGTTCACCATTCTCATCTACCACATGACCGGTTACTCTGCGAGCACCTCTTTTGGAATTAGATTTATTGTCAACTGTAATGTAAATGAAATTCTTATTAACAGAATACTTGAGAGGAAGACCGCTGATAAGTTTACTTACTACAACATGAATGTCTTTTTCATTAATGTTCTTAGTAACCTTGTAACGGTTGAGATCGTCGTTTGTGAACATAAACTTGTAGTTTGTGTTCTTTTCGATCATTCGCAAAACCTTTGGCAAGGGTTCATTTTGCACGTTAACCACAATTGCTTTTGATTGTGCATAGGCTTCTTGTGCTCCTAAGAAGCAGAGCAGCGCTACTGACAACTGCAGAAGCCAGAGTTTACAAACAGATTTTTTCATATCATTCTCATCATGATTAGTAATATTTGCTTACTAGACGAGAAGATATTATTTTCGGGCACTAAAATGGAAAAGAAAAAAAACTAACTTTGTTATTTATATTAAAGGTTGTAAGATTATCAAAACATAAGAAGACAAAGAGTGTGCAACCTGTCAGAAGCAGTCAAAGGATGTCATAAGAATGACTTGAACGCAGCAATTCTCTAGAGAATTAAGAGAAATAGTACTTAAAAGCTCGGTAATTAGTACATTTTCTCGCTCAATTCTCTAGCCTATATTATTCATAGTGCATAAAAAAGGAACGTATTTCTTGCACGCCTGCAAGATTTTTATTACCTTTGAAGTGTC